>DASYCL010000712.1:0-4720 GCA_036500245.1 Polyangiaceae bacterium
GCCCGCGGTTCACTCAGTTAGTCCCGTTGCCCCCAACACACGAGCGCGTGAATTTCTTCGGGCGTGAGCTGGGGCGAGCCCGCGGGCGGCATGCCCCCCTCGGCGACTTCAGCCGCGACATTTTTGCGGTGCGCGATCAGCGCTCGGTCGTTGGTCCAGTCATAGCCGGAGCCGGCCTCGCCCTTCGGCGAGTGACACGAAACGCAACGCTTCGCGACGACATCGTGCGCCGCGCCGAACGAGATCGGAGCGGCTGCGTCGCATTTCGCCGCGCCGCTCGCGACGCCCGAACTCGCGTTCGCAGCCGGTGGCTGTGCCGGGTTGCCCCCACATGCGAAGAGGAGCGAGCTGCAAAGTGAGGCAAACCCGATGGACTTTGGTTCAAGTGCGCGCAAGGAAGGGATGCTCCTCGATCGTGAGCGAATCATGGGCGCTCGTGATTTGACGATAGCCTAGGCCATGATCGAGGCTTTGTGGATCCCACGGCAATGGCGCTTTTTTGGGCACTGAGCCGGGCGGAGGCAGCGGGAACATCAAGGACCGCGCGGCGTGATGACGAATGCGCCCGGTTTGCTGCTGATGCTCTTGATGAATGTGTCCGTAGAAGACCGTAACGTTGGGGTGCTTTTCGAGGATTTGGAGCGCCTTCGCGCCGTCCTTGGTGGCCCAGTCCCAAGCCGGAAACAGATCGAAGAGCGGCCGGTGCGCGAAGACCACGAGCGGCGCGCCTTGCGGCACCTTCGCGACTTCGCCTTCGAGCCACGCGAGCTGCGCCTCGCCGAGGATCGCGCCGGGGTCGGAGACATTGTCGAGCGCGATGAACGAAATGCCTTGGTGCGAAAAGACGTAGTGCGTGTCACCAAAAAATTCGCGGAAGGCCTGGCCTGCGTCGAGTGAAGCGTCGTGCTCGCCCGGGATGAAGCGCACGTCTTTCACGTCGAGCGCGGAGACGATGTCCTTGAACTCCTTCATGCGCGCGCGGCGCAGCGCCGGGTCATCGGTGGTGTGCGTGAGATCGCCCGTGAACAGGATGAAGTCGGGCTTAGTCGAGACGGCGTTGATCGTCGCGACCGTCTCGCGCAAGGTCTTGTCGGCCTCCGGATTCGGCGGCCCGCTGAAGCCCCAGTGCGTGTCCGAGAGCTGCAGAAAAAAGAAATCGTCGCTCGGTGGAGCGCCTGCTAGAGCCGCGGCTTGCGCCGTCGGCATGGTGACTCCGGTCCCGCTCGAACCCTGCGACGCGCAGCCGAAAAGGCCCGACGCAAAGGTGACGCCGCCGACGCCGAACAAACGCAAAATATCCCGTCTATCGTAGGTTTTCATGGTCGCTCCTGGCAGGTTTTCGCGGCTGTTCGCGCTGCTCCCGAGTAGAACGCCATGGGACTCGAATCGTTCCGAACGATCGCCTCCCGCTGGCCGCATGGGGCTCATGGGAACCAATGGCCGCCCTGGATCGTTGACCGAAAGCGTGGCCATAGGTTTCGTTCGTCTTCCTTCGACGCCTCACAGTCGCCGCTTGCGCGACACGGCGGAGCGCTGGTACGAAAAACCGATGCTGCGAAGCGCGCGCGATGCCGAAGCGGGGTTCGGCGCACAGCTCCTCTCGCACGCGGACGCACTTTACAACTTCGCGCGCTACCTCACGCGGGACGCCGCGCTGGCCGAGGATTTGACGCAAGACGCGTTCGCGCGCGCGCTCGACGCCGAAACGCAGTTCGTGCCCGGCTCGAATCTCAAGGCGTGGCTCTTTCGGATCATGCGCAACGCATTTTTGGATCGCCGCCGGCGCGATCGAAAAAATCCAGTCGAGCTCCGCGATTCACAGGACGAAGACAAAGACGCAGGCGATGCTTGGCTGCGCGGCGACATCGAGCTCGATCGCTTGCGGCGCCTAGTCGCGAGTGACATCGAAGCAGCGCTCGCGCGGCTTTCGGAAGACGCGCGCACGGTCGTGCTGCTCGACGTGGAAGGCTTCACCGAAACCGAGATCGCGAAGGTGATGGACGTCGCTGTCGGCACCGTGAAGTCGCGCTTGGCGCGGGCGCGCGCCGTGCTCCGCGAAGCGTTGAAGGAGTATGCCCAATGAGCGAATGCCAAGAATTTCGCGGGCAAATGCTCCACGCCGTGCGCGACCGACTGCCGGCCGAGCTAAGCGCGCGCTTCGCCAAACACCGCGAAACCTGCACCGAATGCCGTGCGATCTTCGAACGCGAGCAGGCGCTCGAGCAGGCGCTCGAAAAGCGTTCGACTTACGCGATGCCGAACGCGCTGCGCGAGCGGCTCACTGCGAACGCGACGCCAGCGAATACCGCGAACGCGAAGCCGAAGCCGAAGCGCGATCTGCGACGCACACTGCTGTACGTCGCGCCGAGTGCGGCCGCGTTGGTGCTGGTTCTATTTTTGGCGCACCTGTGGGCAAACCCTAATCAGGAGCTCGTTTCGGAGGCGGTGAACGATCACCTGCGCGTGATCTACGCGGAGCATCCGATCGAAATCGCGAGCGGCGGCATTCACCAAGTCAAACCCTGGTTCACCGGGCGCCTCGACTTCGCGCCCCAAGTGAGCTTCAGCGGGGACGACGAATTCCCGCTCGAAGGCGGCGCAATCGCCCTGTTCGTGGATCGGAAAGCTGCCACATTCGTCTTCAAGCATAAGCTCCACACCATCAGCTTGTTCGTGTTCCGGAGTGACGGCTTGAGCTTCCCCCTGCGCAGCAACGCCAGCATCGGCGCGCTGCCGGCGACGGCCTCGCATCTGCGCGGTTTCAACACGCTGGTCTGGCGCGACGGCGATCTCGGCTACGCGCTGGTCTCGGATGTCGACCCGAACGAGCTCGTGCGGCTCGGCCTCAAAATCAACGCGCGCTGACTTTCGCGAACTTCGATCCCGGAGTAAAAGAAGAGCGCGCGCCCATTTGGCTAGCGTAAGGAGTTTCTTCGATGCCCAAAGGTCAAGAAAAAGGCAAAACGACGAACAAGCCCAAGCTCACCGTCAAAGAGAAGAAAGCGAAGAAGAAAGAGAAGCTCGCCTCGAAGGGTTAAGTTGACCTTTCGCGTTGCGCGCGGGCGCTAGAAGCCGGCTCATCGATGAGCTGGCTTCTAGGTTTGTTCCATCGGGGGGTTTTCACCCGCTGAAGTGTGCCCCGCAAGGGACAAGGTCGCTTTCCGGAATCGTTACGCCCGATGCCGACGCCGTGGAAGCGCGCCTGCCGCCTGTTGTTTAAAACTTGCGCGGTGCCGATCGAGACATCGCCAGCGACGCGGAACCGACCAGTGCGAGCGATCGAATCGAGATTGCCGGCGTCACGAAGATGCGAGGCTATACCGATTCGTCGAAGCGGCGACGGGCGCGACGACGACGACTGAGCGCGATCGCCAGCGTTCCTACACCCAACAAGCCCCATAGCTCGCCGCCGCTGCTGTTTTGACCAGGGACGCGGCAACCGCAGCGGCGGTGGACACGAGGGGCAGCCGGGCGGCGTGCCGCCTTGGTCCTTCGGCGTTTCGTGTGCAGTGACTTCGGTCACGACGTGTGCGACTAGTAAGAACTTCAAGAACGCTGATTTTTTGAGCTCCCGCGAGCTCGCGGGCCGGTGGGTATTTTCGGGGAAACACCGATAAAATGACTACACCAGGCGCCACACGGGCTTTCTGGCTGCCAGCTCTGATTGGGATTCAGCGCGCCAGCAACACGTATTCTGGCAAAGCTTTCGAGTTCGGGGGCACAGCTTCGCTCCCAGCTGCGCTCGACGGCTTCTAGTTCGCGCTGTGAATATCGATCCAACTCCAGTAGCCGTCTTGGAACGCTCGGCTGGCGCTTCCGGCGTTGACACTTTTGCCGAATTACTCGGTCGCGCAAACCAGCGTGAAGGCGCCCGCCTCGAGCGCACAACTGCAGCCCGAACTGGCGCCAAAGCAGGTGCAGTCGGCCGACGTGGACTTGCAGGCGTCGGGCAGCGGCTCACAACTCCATTCATCGACGGGCGCGACGAAGTGAACGCACGCCTCTTGGCCCGTGCTGCAATAGAGTCCATTGCAGGCAACGTGGTTCGGCGGCGCTTCGCAGTCGCTCGGGCGCGTGCTCACGTCGAAGCCAGCAGCGTTGGCTTGACAGATGCTGTCGTATACCTGACCATCGCAGCCGCAGACGGGTGAAGAGTCTGCGACGCAACCGCTCGCGACGACGGCGCAGCGGCCCGAACCCTGTGCGGCGCCGCACACGCGATCGCCGAAGTTGCAATACTGACCGCTGCCGCACGCGGGCGGGCACGGCGTGGACGGCGGCAGCTCGAGCCCGCTGCCGCCAGCTGCCCCAGCGTCGCCCACGGCAGCACTGCCGCCACCGCCGCTCGGCGACGGCGCGCTGCCGGAGCTGCACGCGCCGAACGAGACCAGAAGCGCAAGCGCGAGAAAAGCGCGCAGCGCGCAGTGCATCAGGGAGTCAACTCGGATCAAGCTACTCATCGAATTGTCCGCACCAGACGTAAGCCTTGCAGCGGACCCGGTTGACCGCCAGGGGGTCCGAAAGAATGCGAAGCGGCGCGCAAGGTCGGCGACCAACCAGTCGATGCGCCGCTCTGAATCACTCGTGCCGTCACTGGCGAATTGATTGGAATCGTAGGATCCGAGCTGACACTAGCTGCCAATTGGGTCCAATCATCCTTGCCGTCCTGCACCCATTCCCCCGCGTTGCCCAAGACATCGTACAGGCCCCAAGCGTTCGC
>DASYCL010000713.1:0-6578 GCA_036500245.1 Polyangiaceae bacterium
GTGCCCGAAGAAGAAGGGCGTGGCTTCGGATGACGCGAAGCTCAACGGTTGTCCGCCGCCGCCTCCGCCGAAAGCAGTGGCCGCGCCTCGGCTGCCTCCGCCGCCTCCCGCCGACAGCGACGGTGACGGCATTCCCGACAAGCTCGACGCCTGCCCAAACGATCCGGGCGTGCGCAGTCCGGTGCGCCGCAAGAATGGTTGCCCGGTCGAGACGCGCGCCAAACCGGGTGCAGCCGCAGAGATGACGTTCGCGGGCTTCCGCAACTTCGAGGACGGCACTTCGCTCGTGTTCGTCGAGCTCACGGCGCCCGCGACGGTGAACATGCGGAAGACGCGCGGCGCGGTGATCTACACGCTCGAGAACACCAAAGTGCCGATCCGGAACAATCGCAATCCGCTGCTCACCGTCGACTTTTCGTCGATCGTGCGGCGCGCGACGATCAAGCAAGTCAAAAAGTCGGTCGAGCTCACGATCGTGCTCAAGGCGGACGTCGAACCGCAGTCGCAAAGCGTGCAACGCGGCGGCGCGACCGTGCTCGAGATTCGCTTGCCCAAAGCGCCGCCCGGGCCGCCTTTGCCCGATCCGGCGCTCGCGCCGCCGCAAAATCAGCCGGAAAAATCCCGAGAAAATCCGGCACCGCACCACGGTCAGCACGGGCATCGCCGGCAGCGGCCGTGATTTCGCCGCGCGCTGACGTTACAGTCGGCGCGCTTTGAGTTCGGTGCTTCCGGTGATTGCGACGCCAACGACGGCGGCGAGCGAGTCGCGTTCGCGGCGCGCACCCGCGCGTGAGTCGTTATTTGCGGCGTTGCCGGCGGAGCTCGCGGCGCGCGGCGTGCGCAATCCGGCGCATGCGTTCGCGCTCTTGCAACGGCCGTGGCTTTGGCAAAATGGTCGGCCCGCGTTCGGGCGCAAAGATCGCGCGCTGCAAGCGCTCGCGCTCGAAGCGCCGCGCATCGTGAGCGAGAGCCGCGCCGCGGACGGCTCGACCAAGCTATTGTTCGAAGTCGAGCACGGCGATCGCATCGAGGCGGTGCACATGCCGCGCGACGTCGGCACGGGACGAGTCACGCTGTGCATCTCCAGCCAAGTCGGTTGCGCGATGGGCTGCACGTTCTGCGCGACCGCGACCATGGGCTTCAAAAGGCAGCTCGGCGCGCACGAAATCGTTGGGCAAGTGCTCGGCGCCGTGCATGCGCTCGGGCCGCGCCATCCGGGCGAGCTCACGCTCGTGTTCATGGGCATGGGCGAGCCGCTGCACAATTTGCCCGAGGTTTCCCGCGCGATCCGCGTTTTGTGCGATCCCTTGGGACTCGGACTCTCGGCGAAGCGCATCACGGTTTCGACTTCGGGGCTGGTGCCGGAAATCGACGCGCTGGGTGCGCTCGAGCCGCGGCCGCTACTGGCCGTGAGCGTGAACGCGACGACCGACGAACAGCGCGCGCGGATCATGCCGGTCAATCGTCGTTATCCGCTAGCGGAATTGCGCGCCGCGCTCGAGCGCTTTCCGTTGCGCGCGCGCGAGCGCATCACGATCGAGTACGTGCTTTTGCGTGGCGTGAACGATTCGGGCGAAGACGCGCGCCGGCTCTCTGATTTTTGTTTGGGGTTTGCCCATCAAATCAATTTGATTCCCTTCAACGAACATCGCGCCTCCGAGTTCGGCGAGCCGAGTGAAGCCACGGTCGATGCGTTCGCGCGCGCGCTACTTGCGCATCGACCGAGCGTGCTCACGGTGCGGCGCTCACGCGGCCGTGATGTGGGCGCCGCGTGCGGGCAGCTCGTGCTGGAACGCTGAAGTCGTCATTCGGGTGGGGTGCGCTAGGCGGGGTCGCCGTGGGGCGTTTCGCAAACCGAAAATGAAGTTGAATGTGCAACTTCAAAACAAAAGTTGCGCGTGCGCCTTCAAAACAAAGTTGCGCATGCAACTTCAGATTGCAGCGCTCGAGAGCCTCCCTCGTGCTCGCTGATGCTGGACCGAGCAGGTTTCTGAATTCCGTTATTGCTGCATGCGGCGCGCAGAATTCCTCAGTAATTTCATGGATCGGCGGGCGTTAACCCCAGGCCGCTCAAAAACTGCTACGAGGTGCGCCCGCGATGCCCTCGATTCAAGTCAACGACGTCAGCAAGGCCTACGGCAAAAAGCGCCTGTTCCAAGAGGTAACCGTCGAATTTTCCGAGGGGAAACGCTACGGCCTGACCGGTCCGAACGGCGCCGGCAAATCGACGTTTTTGAAGATCGTCTCGGGTGAGCTGGAAGCCGACTCGGGGTACGTCAAAAAGCCCGAGCGCACCGGCGTCCTGAAGCAGGATCAGTTCGCGTACGAGAAGATGCTCGTCTTGTCCGTCGTGCTGATGGGCAACGCGCGCTTGTGGGCCGCGTTGCAGGAGAAAGAGGACCTGCTCGGCAAAGAGAACCTCACCGACAAGCAGGGCGAAATGCTCGGCGAGCTCGAAGTCGTGATCGCCGAGGAGGACGGCTACTCCGCCGAGTCCGACGCGGCCGAGCTTTTGAGCGGCCTCGGCATTCCCGAGAGCGAGCACAACAAACAAATGCGCGAGCTGCCCGGCGGCTTGAAGCTGCGCGTCTTGCTCGCGCAAGCGCTATTCGGCAATCCGGATGCGCTCTTACTCGACGAACCGACGAACAACCTCGATATCGACAGCATTCGTTGGCTCGAAAAGTTTTTGTGCAACTACCGCGGCGTGCTCGTCACGATCTCGCACGATCGCCATTTCTTGAACGAGATTTGCACGCACATCGCGGACATCGACTACGAGACGATCATCACGTATCCAGGCGGCTACGACGACATGGTGATCGCCAAAGGCAATGTGCGCGGCAAAGTCGAACAGGAAAACGCAGAGCGCCAGAAGAAGATCTCGCAATTGCAAGACTTCGTGGCGCGCTTTGCGGCCGGCACGCGCGGGACGCAAGTGCAAAGCCGTAAAAAGCAGATCGAGCGCCTGCAATTGACGGACTTGAAGCGCTCCAACATCGAGCGCCCGTTCATTCAATTTTTGGTCAAAAAGCCGTCCGGCAAACAGACGCTCACGATCGAAAACCTCACGAAGCGCTGGCCCGAAGTGACCGTGTGCGAAAACTTCACGAGCACGATCACCAAAGGCGAAAAAGTCGCGATCATCGGCCGCAGCGGCGTCGGCAAAACTTCACTCTGCAAGATGCTGACCGGCGAGTTGAAGCCGGACGAGGGCAAGCTCGAGTGGGGCCACCAAGTGAGCGTCGGTTACCTCGCGCAAGATCACCGCGAAGGCATCCCGAACGGCACCACGGTGAGCCAGTGGCTGCATTCGTTCGACACGCTCGCGACCCAGCAAGACATCCGCGGCTTGCTCGGCAAGATGCTGTTCAAAGGCGAAGAAGGCATGAAGCCGACCGACGCGCTTTCCGGTGGTGAAGCGGTGCGTTTGATCTTCAGCAAGCTCATGCTCACCAAAGACAACGTGCTCGTGCTCGACGAGCCGACCAATCACCTCGATCTCGAATCGATCATCGCGCTCGGCGATGCGCTCACCAAATACGAAGGCACGGCCTTCGTCGTCACGCACGACCGGGACTTGGTCTCCACCTTCGCCAACCGCATCTTCGCCTTTACCCCCAAGGGTTTGATCGACTGGCGCGGCACATACGACGATTTCCTCGAAAAATTCGGAGACGAGACGCAAAAGCGCTGAGCTTCGTGTGGGTTCGGCCACGCGGGAACGGGCGCGCGTTCGCATCGTATCGCGAACGCGCGGCCCCGCACCGCGACGCGACACGACGCAGCGGCCGCGCCTGCCCTCGTTGCAACGCGCGCGCTCAGCGACTCGCCGCGCGCGTTCCAAAGCGCTTCACGTTGCGCACGCGCGCTCGCTCGCGTTCGACTTCGCGGTCGCGCGGCGACGCATTCGTGACCAAAGTCTCGACCAAGTGCCGAGTCACATCCGCGACGGACTGAACCGCGCGCTCGAATTCAGCGAGGTTATTTTGCGATGGCTTTTGTAGGCCGCTCACCTTGCGCACGTACTGCACGGCGGCAGCGCGAATTTCTTCCTCGGTGGCCGGCGGAGCGAAGTTGAAGAGCGGCCGAATGTTGCGACACATGGTTCACAATTGTGAGCGCCGACCGAGCGCGCTCCAAGTCATGGCTTGGTCAGTTTCACTGCGATTTTTCAGCGCTGCTCGCCGACCCGGACAAAGTCGCTGGTCCGGGGCGAAGGCTCGTTGTCCGGCGCGGACATGCGGCAAGTTAAAGCCGCGCGGAACCCTATTTTTCTCGATGGCTCGCCCACACATTCGCACCGCTTGGACCCTCGGCACGCTCGCCGCGCTCGGCCTCTTCGGCCTCGCTTGCTCCGGCAATTCCTCGACTGGAGACACGAGTTCGAGCGCGGGGAGTTCGGCGGGCGGAAGCTCGAGCTCGACTGCGGGCAGCAGTTCGGTGTCGATGAACGGCGGCAACAGCAGCGGCACAGCGGGCGGGAGCGGCAGCGTCAACGGCGGAACATCGGGCATCGCCGGCGCGATTAGCAACGGCGGCGCGAATGTGGGTGGCAGCAGCGCAAACGGCGGCGCGAGCAACGGCGGTTCGAACTCGAACGCAGGTAGCAGCGCGGGCGGGAGCGCGAATGGCGGCTCTGCCGGCAATGGCTCTGCGGGCAGCGCGGGCGCGAGTGGTAGCGGAGCGGCGGGCAGCGCGGGCGCGGGCCCAACGACGTATCCGACGGCTTCGACCGATCATCGCGCGATCGGCGTCCACGATCCGAGCATGATCCAAGTCGGCACGACCTATTACTTGTTCGCGACCGGCGGCAAGCTCAACTTCCGCAGTTCGACCAACCTGAGCACTTGGGCGAACGCAGGCACGATTTTCTCGGCCCTGCCCGGCTGGATCGCGACCGAGCTCGGCCAAACCATCACCGACTTGTGGGCGCCGGACATCAGCCTCGTGAATGGAACTTATCGCGTGTACTACGCGGGCTCGGTGTTCGGCTCGAATCACTCGGTGATTGGCCTCGCGACGAACACGACACTCAATCAAAAAGATGCGGCCTACAACTGGGTCGACCAAGGGCTCGTAATCGAATCGAACAAAACCGGCGGCACCAAGGACGACTGGAACGCGATTGATCCCAATTACATCAAGGACGAAAGCGGCAATTCTTGGCTGGTTTTCGGCTCGTTTTGGAGCGGCATCAAGCTACGCCGGCTGGACGAGACAACGGGCAAGCTTTCGACCACGGACACCACGCTTTACTCGCTCGCCAACAACTCGGGCGGGATCGAAGCCGCATCGATCGTTTTCCACAACGGCTACTACTACCTCTTCGTTTCGTACGATCTTTGCTGCAAAGGCGTGAACAGCACCTATCGCACCATGGTCGGGCGTTCGACGGCGATCACCGGCCCGTACACGGACAACAACGGCAAAGCGATGCTGCAAGGCAACGCGTTGCAAATGCTCGCCACGGACGGCCGCTACATCGGACCCGGCGGCGGCACCGCATTTCGCGACGGCAGTCTCTACTACTACGTGTACCACTACTATGACGGCCAGGATAACGGCGCCTCGTTCCTGATGATGCGGCCAATCCTGTGGACCGCGGACGACTGGCCGCAGTTCTCGACGCCGCTCTGGCAATAACCTTTCGAAGACTCGCTATTCACGAGCTCGCGCCGCCGATTGCCTGACCCGATCAAAAAAGGTTCTCAGGTAGACATTGGTGCGAGCGGCACCTGAAAGCGATTGCAGCGTCCCCGGACGACGACGACCGCGGTCGCGATATTTCACGAGTTCGTCTCTGGAACTGGTTCCCGTAACTCGAGACAAACACACGGAATCTCCGCGACGAGCGCGCGACGACACTCATGACGTCATGCGAACGGAAACTCGGATATTTTTTCCGCGCGAGCCGTAGACTAAGTATCCGG
This sequence comes from Polyangiaceae bacterium, assembly GCA_036500245.1. Lineage (GTDB taxonomy): Bacteria > Myxococcota_A > Polyangia > Polyangiales > Polyangiaceae > PMG-095. Next base: position 5,934 of record DASYCL010000713.1, read on the forward strand.
CCGGCGTGTATATTCGATGATTCGGAGCACGGGTCGAATTCCTGCTCCGTCTTGAATTGAAACAGGAAGATCGATTCGGTTCCCTCGTATGTTGGCGGGCAGTCCGCCGTGCATTCGAGCACCGACGCGTGAATGCGGGAGGCTTGAGATGAAAACTAGACTTGGTCGCTCGGCGGCGTTCGGTGCGTGGGGGACATTGGCCTGCGCGCTTGCATGGGCCTGTGGTTCGCCTTCCGCTCCGACCTTGATGGGCGGCACGAGCGGCAGCAGCGCTACGGGTCAGACCGGCGCGCTCGCTGGGCCGTGCTTTATGAATAACACTTGCAACGCCGAGCTGGCCTGCGTCGCCGGTTTTTGCGTGCCCACGAGCCTCGGCGCGGGCGGGACTACCGGCGCCGCCCAAGGCTCGCTCGCCGGCCCGTGCTATGCGAACAATACCTGCAACACGAACTTGACGTGCACGGCGGGCATTTGTTTCCCGAGTGAAGGCACCGGCGGGAGCACTGGCATCGGCGGAGCCGGGCAAGGCGGCAGCTCTTCACAAGCCGGCACGGGCCAAACACAAGGCGGAACCGGGCAAGCGCAGGGCGGCTCGGCGCAACAGGGCGGGACCTCATCCGCCGGTTCGTCGCAAGGTGGCTCCGG
>DASYCL010000714.1:0-6169 GCA_036500245.1 Polyangiaceae bacterium
GAAGTCGCTCTTCGACTGCTCGCGCGAGCGCTCCCTTCTCGATGCAGTCGTCCGTACCCGGTCCGCGCGCCACGTCGAGCTCGGCGCGCGCAGGTTCCGCGGCCGACGCCGTTGAGGCGCACGACCAAACGAAAGCAAGCCACAGCGTGCTGATACGTCGCATCGAAGGCGCCCGCTCGGCACCATATCAGCACCGTCCTCGAGGCCTAGCCGGCGCGTGGCAGCCGCGAAAAGAGCGCGAGATTTCGACTTGATCATAAAATCGCGGGCTTTGTCCCACTGACTCCGAGCGAGCAACGCCCGGCGTAAATCGTCGGCCAGAAAAATACGGAGAGCGCATGCGATTTTCGCGAGGCATCGCCGCGACATTGATCATTGCGGCCGGCGTTTGGACCGGCTGTGGCAGTAGTTCCTCGACCGGCGGGACAGCGGGTGGCGCTGCAACCGGGCCAGGCTCGGCCGGCGACACGAGTACGGGCGGCTCGGGCTCGGGGCTCGCTGGTTCGGGCACGAGCTCCGCCGGCTCGGCGAACAGCACGTGCGTCGCAGTCGGCGAAACGTGTATGGCCGGCTCCGATTGTTGTTCGGGCGCGTGCGACGCGAAAACCGGCTGCGTCTCCACGCTCACCACCTGCGCTAATTCGGGCGATGCCTGTCAAGCGAGCACGGATTGCTGCTCGCTCAGCTGCGTCTCTGGAAAATGCTCGGCGGATCAATGCGTCTCCGACGGCGCGGCGTGCAGTAGCAACGACGAGTGCTGCGGCGGTGATTGCGGCGCGACCAAGAAATGCACGCCGCTCAGCACCAGCTGCAAAACCGCTGGCAACAGCTGCAGCGCGAACGGCGACTGTTGCTCCGGCTTGTGCGATGCGAGCAAGCATTGCGCGCTCGGTGCATCCTTTTGCGTGCAGCCGGGCGACGCTTGCGCACGCGACGCGGATTGCTGCACGGCCGATTGCGTGATCGCGGCCGGACACACCGTCGGTGCCTGCGCGGATCCACCAAAAGGCCCAGCTTACTGCAGCAAAGTCGACGGCGAGCTCTGTTCGGGTTGCGGTGATTGTTGCAGTCGCTTGTGCGCGCCCGGCCCAGCCGGAGTCTCGATTTGCCAACCCGCGAGCGGCTGTCACGTCACCGGCGACCTGTGCCTCAAAGACACCGACTGCTGTGGCGGAGATCCGTCGAGCGGCTTGCCCGGTGCCGGCAACGGCAGCTGCGTGATCGCGGCCGGCGCGAAGATCGGCATTTGCGGCAACCCGCAAAACGGTAGCGGCAACGCCTGTAACCCCGAAGGTAACGTCTGCCACTACTTGGCGGATGCGAACTACGCCTGCACGAGCTCGTCGGCGCGCTCGGATTGCTGCGGCCCGTTGACGCCCAAAGCGCAGATGTGCCAGCTCGACGCGCTGGGCGTGCCGCGCTGTCTCGGCGTCGGGACGTGTCACGCAGCGGGCGACGTTTGCGCCGCGGCGGCGGATTGCTGCGACGGTGCGCCGTGCGTGCCGGATGATCAAGGCGCGCTTCATTGCAGCGGAGTGAAGTGCGTGCCGAGCGGCGGTGCCTGCACGATCAACGGTGATTGTTGTCCAGGCGGGCTGTGCCATCGCGCGGCGGGCTCGACCGTCGGCAGTTGCACCACGACCGGCGGTGGCGGCGCGGGCGGAAGCGCTGGCGTCGGCGGCGCTTCGGGCAACGCGGGTAGCTCGAGCACCGCGGGCGCCGGCGGCGCGCCGCCGGGCTGTGCACTCTACGGCCAAATTTGCAGCCAAGACGGCGATTGCTGCAACGGCATTCCGTGCACGCTCGGCATCTGCGCCGAGCCCGTCGTGAAGTGACGTGACTTGGCTTGCCGGCGAGCGCGCTGAGGGGTGCGCTCGCCAGCTGTCTCGCGCTTCACGGCAGCATCGAGTTCGAGGCTGCGTCGTCGCGTATCGGCACGACGCGCACGACGCTCGCGCCTTTTTTGCTCGCGTGATCGGCCACGAACGCACGCTGATTGGCGGCATCGTAGGCGACGCCGCGCACGCGGTGAAAACCAGATGCGACGTTGGTCGTTTTGCCCGCAACGTCGATTTTGACCAGCACACCGTCCGCGCCGCCGGTGAGCACCGTGCCTGCTGGGCCAGCCGCGAGCAGGTCGGGTTCAGACACGTGCGCGAGCACGCTGAACGAGGCAAGATTTTCGAGCGGCGCGCGCAGCACTTCGCCCAAGTCTTGGTCGGAGACGAACAGCATATCGCCCACCGCGAGCACGCCGACCGGCTTTTTCAGGCCCGTGATTCGATCGGTTTCGGTGCCGTTCAACCCGAGCTCGGCCACGGCTCCAATGCGCTCGCCGGATTCGCTCTTCGTGAACCAAGTGTCGAACACGCGACCGTCGTCGGTGAGGGTGAGGCCGATCCTCCGGCGCTTCGCATCGAGCGACGGGATCAGGCTCGGCTCGGCATTTTTCGGCACGAACGCGACGCCGCCGGCTTCGCCCTGACCGAAGCGCGTGACCAAGAGTGTGCCGTTCGCCATGCGCAAGAGCTGACCCATGCCGTCACCCTTTGGGTTGATATTCGGCAACTGCCGCACGACGGCCGTGCCGCTGTCCTGGTTCCAGCTCAGGATGCGATTTCCATCGTCGTCCGCGACGTACAAGGTGTGGCTCGGATCGTCCCACCAGAGCCCGTTCGGATCGCCGGTGAGTGGCAATACGCTGGGCGTGTGATCGCCGGCCAGCACGCGCGCGATTTGGGCCGCAGCTGGCGCAGGCGAGGCCGGCGCGTTCGGCGCGCTGCCGCCGGCACACGCAGACAAGAGCAAACCGATCGCGAAGGAAGCTAGAACCAGATGAACGCGCGGTGCGCGCGAAACCAGTGGCAGCATTTGAGGCCGGCGCGAGTATGCGCTACTTCGCGCGTGTGAACCAAATGCCGGCGTTCTTGCCATTCGGAATCGCATACAGGATGCCCGGCAGCGGAAAGCTCGTTCCGAAAAAATCTGAAACACCGGTCGCGATGCTCATGGTCGAACCGAGGCGCTGATTGCGCATGTAGAGCGTGCCGCTCTGCGCGCTCGCGTCCCAATCGGCGATGTAGCCGAAACCATCGAGCGGGATGCCGTCGAGCGTGTCGTACTCGAGCGGCGCGACGTCGTTCGCAATCGGTTCGTCGAGGCCGTTCCAATCTTGAATCAACGTACCGGTCGTGCCGTTGAAATCCGAGAGGCGGAGCGAGATCTGGAGCTCGGCATCGACTATTTGGTGATCGACCGGGGGAACGTGAGTGTGCACGACCTCGAGCGTGCCGGTTCCGTCCAGGTACACGTCGTCACAGGAGTGGCCGTCGTAGTTGGCGCATGCAGCATCACCGCGGATCCGCTCGTAGAGCACGTTCTCCGCCGTGGTTTGGATTTCGCCGGCAAAGTTCCAGGTCACCCAACGTCCGGTGCCGAGAGCGGCATCTGCGTCCACGATTGCGATGCCGTCTATGTCCGCGCCGAACGTTTGAAACATGGCGTCGTCGAGCACCGCTTGCTCGCCGATCAACACGGGATCGCCGGCCTGGTGTGCGGCCCAGAGCTTGCCGAACCCAGTTTGCGGATCGACGTCCGTCAGAAAAAGAATGGCAGGCTCGTTGCCACCATCAGTAAAGGTCGAACCGAAGAGCGCTTGGCTCGCGTCCGCCGTCGCGTCGAATGGTTCGGGTAGGCCCGGCGCTGCGAGGTCGATCGCGACGACGTGGTTCGACGCGCACGGCTGCTGCGCCACCAGCGTGGCAGCTCCGCCTTCCTTGTCGTCGTGCAAGTTGCATGCGTCTGTGGTGACGAGTGAGCAGTGCGCGGTCGGTTTCTGATTCGCGTCGCCATAGATGAGCGAGCAAGCGTGCAGTCCGTCGTCGTCGCTGAACGCGATGGTCGTGGCCAAATCGGCCCGGGCTGCGGAATTCACGTTCGTGCCGACGCGCAGGAGCTCATTGAAATCGCCGTCCAATATCACGATCTGCGCGTCTCCCCAGATGCTGAACAGGCCGCCGCTCATCAGGAACAGCTGCTTCGTGTCCGCGACGACCGCGCGTGTGGTGCCGAGCCACGGATCGACCACTTCCAGTGAGTTGGCGGCGCGGATCAAAAAGCCGCTCGTGGCGCCGGCGGCGATCATCACCGCGTTCGGTACCGAAAACGTCTCGAGCTTGCAATCCAGGTTGGAGAAGTGGAGCACGCGGCTCGCGTCGTTGCTGTCGATATAAGGCAGCAAACGATACGGCTCGGCGGAGGGCAAATCCGGAAACCAGGTGTACACGTTCGGGCTCAGCGTGCAGCCGGTGACGCCGTTGGCGCCGAATAGTGTCAAGCTCGTGCCGTTGTCGTCCGCGCGTCGTGCGACCAAATGCGCGTTCGTGCTCTCGGTGTAGTCGAGACGAATGCTGCGATAAGCTCCTTCGGCGAGCCGCATGCCGGGCCCGTCGATGTAACTCTTCTCATCTGGATTGATGCCGTTCACGGCGTCTTTGATCCCGCGCGACGGGTCGCACGCGGCGAGCACAAGCAGCGGACCGAGTGCAACGCCGACGGCGCGCGCCCAGCTGCGTTGGTGATCAGCGAGCCCCGACGCGCACATTTTCGCGCCAAGTGTCGCTCATTTCCCGGGCACGTACCAGCGCACGAACGGGGAGCGCGGAAGGCTTGCGGCCGAGTAGGTCCGAGTAGGCGAGCGAACCGCGAGAGCTCCGCTCCCGGCGCGCACATGATTTCGAGTTTGCACTCGTCTCACTCAGATACGACAAATCCTGTTTACTTTGAATTTGGTTTTTGTGGCTGGTATTGCCGGGAAAAACGGAGCAAACGGAGCAAAACAAAAAAGCTGATTTGGATGACAGCCGTGGGTGGAGTCTGCTACTCTCGTGGGTTATCGCTGGGAGAATCTTCTCGGCGTGTCGGCTCAATTCCGTAAAATTCGAGGCATGCATGGATCTTCAGGTCGCCAAACTCGTCAGTGTCGAGTCGCTGCAACTCAAGCTCGTTAGTTCAACCGAGCTCGAACTCGCCGGCACGCTGGCAACTGCGACCGCGCAGCGCGAACTGAGCGGAATCTTGAGCAAGCTTCATGCGCGCATCGTGGAGCAAAAAATTCAGTCCTTCACGGTCGACGTACGGCCGCTGAACTTCGTCAATTCATCGGCGATTCGCGTGTTCGTGGATTGGATCGCGCGTGCCGAGTCGGCCGGCTATCGGCTGACGTTCATCACCGAACGCGGCGTCACCTGGCATCGTCTCAGTTTCTCGGTGCTGCGCTCGCTCGCGCCACAGAACGTAGAAATCATCGAAAAGAACGCGGCTTTGCCGGGCCAGCCGTCATGACCGAGCCGAAATCGTCACGGGGTGTGGAGCGAACGCTGAAGCTGCTTCACGGCGGCAAAGCGGTGGAAGATGCCAAGCGTTTGGCGGAGCTCGCGGTCACTTGTTGTGACGCGCAGTGCCGCCAAGCCGCGTCGATGGCCGCCTGGGAGTTGGCCGAGAACCTACTCAAATACGGTGCCACCGATCCGACGAAGAGCGCGGGCACGATCGCCGTCAGCGTCGAAAACAACACCATTCGCGTGCGCACGACCAACACCGTGCATTCACCGAAAGACGCCCGGCACGTTCAAGAGACGGTCTCGCGCATCGCGACTTCGCCGAGTGCGCGCGATCTCTACCGCGAACGATTGCTCGAGTTGTTCGGCGATCCGTCGCAGCAGCGCGCGCAGCTCGGGCTCTTGCGCATCGCGTTCGAGGGCAGCTTCACGCTGTCTTGTTCCTTCGAGGCGCCGCTCCTCGAGATCGTCGCGGAGCGCGCTTGCAGCGAGCACTGACGCCAAACGTCGCAGCGTTCGCGCTCCTCGCACTCGCCGTCGCCTGTACGGACGCGGCCAAGCCCGAGCCGCGAACACTCGCGCCGGTTGCGACCGCAACGCAAAGCATGCTCGGCCGCGAACCTCTGCTCGCGCTGCCCGGAGCGCCGGTGTCGGACGCTCGCCTGGTCGAGCTCGGCTCGAAATTGTTCCACGATCCGCAGCTCTCCGCGGATGGCAAGGTCGCTTGTGCGTCGTGTCACGACCTAGCGCACGGCGGCGCCGACAAAGCGCAGTATTCGCTCGGCTCACATGGACGAAGAGGCGCGGTCAACGCGCTCGGCGTGTACAAC
>DASYCL010000715.1:0-3628 GCA_036500245.1 Polyangiaceae bacterium
GCTGAAACGGCATCGAATACGGCGGGGGCACGGCCCGCGCCGAGTCGCGCACGGGCGGCGCCTCCTGTGCACTCGCGGCGCGCACGAAACTGGCGAACAGCGCTAAAACCGAGACAAAGCAGGGCGATTTGCGCAATACCGCAGCGCGGCCGTGCGCACGAAGAACAATCATGACCTTACTTTCGAGCTATTGAGTTTGAAGACCGAGTTCGAAACTATTTCGGTAGCACTCCGCCGCTGGCGCGCCTTTCGGCGCCTTCTTTCTGATCGAGGTATCGCATCAGTGCCATCACGAGCGGTCCCATCTTCGGGTGCTCGGGCATCACGTGCGGGCGCACGCCGTGCACTTCGATGATCGCGCGACAAGTCGGGCCGACCGCCGCAACGACGACGTCCGCGCGCAACGCATCGAGCAATTCGCGCCCGAGGTCGAGCCGCTCAGCGACCTGATAAAGGTGTCGAAACTGGATCTGGCAGGTGATCGCGAGCGCGTCGACTTCGCGCTCGCCGATGCGGCGTACCAGTGCCTCGAGCTCGCCGAGCTCGTCCGGCAATTGCCAGCGATATAGCCAAAATTCCCGCAGAATCGCGCGCCGGGCGAGCAGCGTCTCGGACAGTGTTTCGCTGCGCTCGCCGTAGTTGAAGAGCAAGACCATGCCGCCGGCGAGCTCGAGGTCACTCAGCGCGTCGATCAATTCGGCGACGGTGAACGGCTCGCGTGCACTCAGCGTCGGCGGCACGCCGAAACCGCGCAGCGCGGCGGTCGGTTTTGGTCCGCGGCAAACCGTGGTGACGCGGCGGAGCGATGTGACCAGCTCCGCGTGCCGGCCGAGCTCTTCCGCCAGCGCGAACAGCAACGATACGGCGACACCGGTCAGGAAGATCACGACTTCGTGCTGCCCGGCCGCGAGCTCATCGAGCAGACCGCGCACTGCCTCGGCTTCGAGCGCCGGAGCTTCTTGCACGGCAGGGACGCACAGCGGCGTGCCGCCGTGCTTTTCGACCAAACGTGAGAGCTCGCTTTTCATGCGCGCTTCGAGCAGCGCCACCACCGGTCGGCTCTTGCTGCCGCGATTCATGCGCGGACTTTCGGATATTGGCGTCGTCATCATCGAGCTCACGAACTCGAAGATTCGCTACAGCAATGCCCATGCCATCAGCACCAAAGCCCGAGCTTTCTCGAGCTTTTAAAGGCGCGAAACACCATCGAAATTCGCCGTTGCCTTGTGTTTCGACAAAATTGTCGGAAAGCGCCTGCGAGCCCGACAAAGTTGTCGGCACGGCGCAGTGTTTTGGCTGTGTTTCCAGGCGATCCGGCGCACGGCTATTTTCGCGCGACGCTGCGTGACGGCGCGCGAGGCGGCGCCGACGTGCGATCTCGCGCCGACAAATTTGTCGAGGCTTCAGCGGCGAAAACGATCGAGCGAGATCCGAAGCTTCCGGATCTTGTAGCGAACGATGCGTTCGGTAACGCCGAGCGCGCGCGCAGCGCCGACCATATTGCCGGTTTCGGCTTCGAGCGCTTCTTCGATCAGTTGACGTTCGAGTCGTTCGACGGCTTCGCTCAGGGTCAGCTTCTCTTTGCCAGAAGCTGCTACGCGGAGCGCCTCGGGGAGATCCGTTTCCTCTATCACCGAGCCTTTGCACACGACCACCGCGCGCTCGATCGAGTTTTCGAGCTCACGCACGTTGCCGGGGAAAGGTTGGCGGCACAAAAGCTCCATCGCCGCGCTGGAAATTCGGCCGATTTTGCGCTGATGCTCGGCCCCGAACTTACGCATGAAGTATTCGGCCAATGCGGGGATGTCGTTCGGCCGATCGCGCAGCGGGGGCAGCGTGATCGTGAAGATGTTGATGCGATAATAGAGATCTTCGCGGAATACGCCACTCGCGACCGCGCGCTCGATGTCGACATGGGTCGCCGCGACGATGCGTACGTCCGTATGCAACGTCTCGGTGCCGCCCAGCCGCTCGAACTCGCGGAACTGGAGCACGCGGAGCAGCTTGGCCTGTGTGGTCAGCGGCAGCTCGCCGATTTCGTCGAGGAACAGCGTACCGCCTTGGGCCAGCTCGAAACGGCCTTTTTTCCGCGCATGCGCGCCGGTAAACGCACCGCGCTCATGCCCAAACAGCTCGGACTCGAACAGGGATTCGGGCAGCGCCGCGCAGTTGACCTTGATGAACGGCTGGTTCGCGCGTGGCGAATTTTGATGGATCGCGCGCGCGACCAATTCCTTGCCCGTGCCGGATTCGCCGCGCAGGAGCGCAGTCGCGTTCGTGCGCGCGACTTGGCTCACCTGCTCGTAGATTTGGCGCATGACGACGCTATCGCCGATCATGTTCGCGTATTCGAATTGCGTCGCGGCCGCGCCCGCGTTCGGGTCGTCGTTGGCCGGCAGCTCGGCGCCTTCGCGCTCGCCACGCATGGCTTTGCCGATCAAACCGGCTACGACGTCGAGCACGCCAAGTCGCTCGCTGAAGCCCGCGGGATCGCGATGGCGAAAATAGGCACACAGCACGCCGATGCAACGCCCGCGACCCGCCACCGGCAGACACACCAAATTCCAGCCACTATCCGCCCAGCGCGACAAATCCGAAATTTCGGACAGCGCCATCGCATCATGACGCAAAACCGGCACCACGACGGGCTGAGCGGTGGCAGCGACGCGACCGGCGACGCCCGCGGCGTAACGCGCGCGAAATGCGTCCGGATCGAGTCCATGCGAAGCCATCACGCTCAGCGTGCGCGTTTCACTTTGGCTCGCGTAGACCACCGAGCGTCCCGCGCCGAGCCGGCGCTCGAGCACTCGGAGGGCCGCGCCGATCCGCGCTTCGAACTCTCCCGAGGCCGCGAGCTCTCGCCCGACCTCCGCAACCGCAATCAAGACTTCAGGAGACGGGCCCGATGAAGCCCCAACGTGGCGATCGCCGACAGCGGCGAGAGAGCTTTTCATTGGTGAGTTAGTTCGAGCATGACACGTCGCGAGCCGGCGTTGATTTCCGCAGTGTAACAACTCGTAAAAAACTCGACGCGTTGATCGCTCACCAACCTTGCGGGTGATGAACGACTCGCTGCGGAAACACGGCGCTCACTCGGGCGAAAAGCGGCCCTGGTTGAGGCGAAAGCCGCCTCGACGCGTTCGCGCGGCTCGTTGGTCCGAATGTTGCTGCAATTGGCTCCAAAATCAGGCGAATTGCACGGAATTTCCGGGCTAGCCGGCCGCGCTAGACTCCAGCATGAGGGCATCATGAAACAAGCAGTGATCGGCATCGTCGACACGCAGCAACAGGCCGAACGCATCGTGGACGGGTTGCAGCAAGACGGCGTCGCCTCCGAAGACATCTCGGTGCTGTTCCCGGACACGCGCGGCACGCATGACTTCGCGCACGAGTACAACACGAAGGCCCCGGAAGGCGCGGTCGCCGGAGTGAGCGCAGGAGGAGTCATCGGCGGCACACTCGCTCTGCTTGCGGGCATCGGCGCGTTCGCGATCCCCGGGCTCGGGCCGATCATCGCGGCCGGACCACTGTTCGCCGCGATGAGCGGAGCCGCGGCCGGCGCCGCTCTTGGCGGACTCGCCGGCGCACTCGTCGGGCTCGGCATCCCCGAGATCGAAGCCAAGACCTA
>DASYCL010000716.1:0-2414 GCA_036500245.1 Polyangiaceae bacterium
TCTCACGGGCGCAACAAGAACGGCAAGCTCGAACGCTCGCGCTATCGGTTCTTCGCGGTCGACGTATCTGGCAGCGCGCCGAACATCGCGATCAGCGTGCCCGGCTACACGAGCACCCTGCTCGACGATCTGCTGGATGCGTCGAACTGGGTGACGCCCAATACGACCGTGATTTCGACCTTGAATGCCGCCGCAAATCTCGGCACGTCGACCGACGCGGATCTCGCGCCCAAAGTGGATGGCAGCAACATCGAGGGCCTTGCCTGGGTGCCGACCGCGGCGCGCCCCAAACAGCTCGTGCTCGGTTTCCGCAACCCAAGTCAGGGTAACGACGCGATTCTGATCTCGCTGTTGAACGCCGACGCGGTGCTCGGCGGCGCGAAACCGAGCTTCGGCGAGGCCGTGCTGCTCGACCTCGAAGGTTTGCGCGTGCGCGCCCTGACTTGGTCGAAGATCCACAACGCCGTGTTGCTGATCGCTGGTCCGAAAGATGTCGGCGGGCCATTCCGGCTATTCGAATGGAATGGCGCGCCCGCGGATGCAGCAAAGCCCGTGCAAGACTTGACCGATGTGCCGACCGATTCAGCGCCGGAGGCGATCGTCGTTTATGAAAATACCCGCGACATCCAAGTGCTGTACGATCAGGGCGAGCATTTGATCGACGACACGCCGTGCAAAGACAGCTCCGACTTCGATCAGTTTTTCAGTGACGTGATCGTGCACGTGCCTTGATGAGAAATAGCGGAGTGTCACTTGCCACGATCGTTTTCGGCATCGCGCTACTGCGACGGCGTCACCGTTACGTCGTCGAGGCAAAACTGGGCGCTGTCGGTGCTGACGGTCGCATAGCTGGCTTCGACGAGGAAAACCACGCCCGCGTCACTGTCACCCGTGGTCTGGAATGGTAGCGAATAGGTCTGGAGGTCCGGGCCCAGCATTTCCGACTGCGTGTAGTCGGCGGCGTATGGCGGGGCGGCAGCTCCGACTTTGGCCGTGAATTCCAGCAAAGGCAGCGCCCCGGAGCTCGACGCCTTGAACGACAGCGTATATCCGCCAGCTGGGAGGTCGGCACCCATGATGCCTATCGCTGGCCAGCCTACGGTGAAGTACTGGTCGCTAGTGAGGGCGAAGCACAACATGCCATTGGTGACGGGCTCGCTCACCACCGTCGTCGCCGACTGTTTGATTTCCCAAAGGTTCGTGCCGTCGGAGAAATCACCATTCATGATCAGGTTGCCGGGAACGGTCGAGCTCGTGCCGGCGCTGCTGCCGCCCGATCCCGTCGAGCCCGCGCTCGCGCTCCCGCCAGAAGTCGTACCGGCGATCGATTGCGTGCCGCCATTCGCTGCACCCGCGCCGTTCCGCGCGCCCCCCTGACCTTGACCGGCATTGGACGACGAGCCGCCCGATGACGCGCTCGTGCCGCCGCTCGCCGCGTCCGGCAAGCAAAAATTCTCTAGGCACATGAGCCCGCTGTTGCAAGTGAGGTTGGGGTAACACGAGCAAGCCAGTTCGCCGGTGGCGCAGGATGATGCGGTGGTGCCGCCGCTGCCGCCGCCGGCTCCCATGAGCTCGGGCGGAGCGACGGAGCCACATGCAGACAAGAGCCCGAATCCGAACGCGAGCACCGTCGCACAAACCCAAGGAGCTCCGCGGAAAGAATGATCCATCAACATACGAAGCTATCTAGGCCGTCGACCCGGCGCAACTCGAAGGCCTCGTCGCCGCGCGACTTTTGGGGTTCAAGCAAGCGGTTTTATATGCAAATCCGCAAAACCTGGAATCGATTCCAGGTCCGGTCAAATACCGACTCACGCCGTGCTTCGCGCACTAGCGAGACCTGCTTTTTGGCGTTGACGCGTTAGCCTGGCTCGGGCCTTCCGTGCGAATCGCGGGTTGCTTCATTTGCGCCGCATTTGTCGTCTCGCACGTGTTTTCGCAACGCGCGTGTCGGAATGCCCCACATCGGATGCGCTCACTGATCGTCGCGCACGAAAGCAATGCGGCGCTCGTTCGCCTTCGCTGGTAGAGTGTACCTGTCGGAGCTCGATCTTTCATGAGTGAGGCCGTGCCGCTGCTGCTCGTTGACGATGACGACGCCGTGAGAGCAGCGTTCCGACGCGTGCTCGAACGTGCGGGCTTCAAGGTGCTCGAGGCCTCGCGCGGCGAGGCCGGACTTGCACTGTGCCGAGAGCACGACCCCGGCCTCGTGTTGCTCGATTTGCGCATGCCGGAGATGGACGGGCTCGACGTACTGACGCGCTTGGTCGGCGAGTATCCGGAAACTCCGGTGATCGTGATCTCCGGGCACGGCACCATGGTCGACGCGGTCGAAGCGCTGCGCCGCGGCGCGTGGGATTTCGTCGCGAAGCCGCTACCGAGCAACGAAATTTTGGAACACGCGGTGCGGCGCG
>DASYCL010000717.1:0-7245 GCA_036500245.1 Polyangiaceae bacterium
ATATGCGCCGGCGACCGGCATCATTCATTGGATACTGAACAACGCTTGGCCGTCGCTGATTTGGCATGTGTACGCCAACGATTGGCTCTCGAGCACGGCGGAGAAGCTCAACTTAGGCGCGTCCGATTGGTTCCATACGCCGACTACGACCTATGCCGACTACAGCGCACTCGGGACGCTCGCTCCCGCGACGCTGAGCGCCGCGCTCGGCGCCGTTCAAAGCGACGCGAACACCACCTCGACCCAAGTCACCCTGACCAACTCAGGCTCGACGATCGCGTTTTTCACACGCTTGAAGCTCACCGCAGGCAAGGGCGGCAAAGTCGTATTGCCGGTGTTCTGGCAGGACAACTACCTATCCCTGATGCCAAATGAAACCCGCACGCTGACCGTGAGCTGCGCCACCGCCGACCTCGGCGGCGCGGCGCCGGCGGTGGAAGTATCGGGCTTTAACCTGCCGACTCAAACGCTCGGCGGCTAGATCACGCGCGCAACAACTTGAACGCGTGGTTCCAACCCTTGCCGCTCAAGCCCGGAATGCACCACAAGATGCACAGCGGCTCGATCGCGCGCGCGGCTTCGGCCGAACCCATGTCTTCGGTTTCCCAACCGAATTGATCGAGCACGGTTTTGGCCTCGGTCTTCGCGCCGGGATCGCTGCCACAGATGAACATCGTGGGCTTCGTGCCGCCGAAATTCGGGTTGACCATGAAGTTGCTGCCGACGCACGAGAACGCTTTGACGAAATGAGCCTTCGGTGCCTTGCGCTGGAGCCGCTCCATCAGGGAATCTTCGAAGTTGGTGAAGAACGAGAGCACGCCGTTGGTCGGCGGCGCGTCGGTGATCGGGTTCGTCGTGTCGAGCACGGTCTTGCCGGACAAGCCGTCACCGCAGGCCGCGACGGCTTCTTCGGCGCCCCCGCCTTTCACGGCCAAAACAATCAAATCAGCGGCCTTGGCTGCTTCCCCGGGTGTGCCCGTTGAAGCCTTTGCACCGGCGCTCTTTTTCCAATCGTCGAGCTTCGACGGATCGCGACTGGCGCGGATCACTTCGTAGCCGTGCTTCAAGAAGCCATCGGCCAACACCTGCCCCACGACACCGGACCCAACCACAGCGACTTTTTTCATGGCGCAGAGGCTAGCACTTCAGTTCAGATCCGCGTTCCGGATTGTCTGGCAGGATCCGGCGCCTCGGATAGCAACTGATCCAAAACGCCGCGGCGATCGAGCGCGGCAATATCGTCGTAGCCGCCGACCGAAACACCATTGATGAAAATCTGCGGCACGGTGCGCTGCTTCGTCGCTCCGAGCAGCCAGCGACGCGCTTGCTCGTCGCCAGATACGTCCACTTCACGGACGTTCGCGCCCTTCTTCGCCAAAAGCGCCTCAGCGCGAGAGCAATAGGGGCAAAACGGCGTGCGGTACATGACGACTTCGGCCGGTCTCTTGGGATTGGTCATCGAGCAGCAACCAAAATGACCATTATCTGCCGCGTTTCAAGGCCCAGCCGAGACGAAGCGATGATACCATTGTTGACATGGGCTCGTTGGTGCGAACAAGCGTGGGCGTTTTTGCGATCTTTCTGGCTGCCGCGTGCTCGAGCAGCAGCGATTCGACTCGCTCGAACAATCCGGCGAGGAACGCCGACCCCGCGCAAGTGCGAGCCGCGCTCGAACCCGTGCTGCAGGCGAAATGTAGTTGGATGTTCAAGTGCTGCAGCGTGGGGGAGCTCGCGCTCGAGCTGGGCGCTGCAACGAGCGACAATTGCGCCGATCTCTTGATTCAGAGCGCGACGCAAAGCTTCGCTCGTGTGGCCAACGATCCGGACGTCTCCGAGTTATTGAACGCCTTCAACTACGCGCAATACGGCTTTCCCGGCATCAAAGTCGATCCGATGGCAGTCGCGACTTGCGCCTCGAGCATCGCGGCGAAGGACTGCACCGCCGCGCCGCCCGTCGACCACTGCGCGCCCACCGCGCCGGCCGCGGACGGTCCCTGCTCGCTCGACAAGCTGTTGCCCGGCTCGCTCGCGGCGGGCGGCGATTGCACGGCGTTCGGTCCGAACCCGTGCGCGAGCGGGCTCGTTTGCCGCAGCGTCGCGGCCGAGGCGGGCGTGTGCGTGCCGGTGACGAAGGTCGGCGATCTGTGCTTGAGCGACTCGGATTGCGGCAGTCACCTCGTCTGCGAGTGGTCGAGTGGCACGTGCGCGACCGGCGCCGGCTACGGCGAAGCCTGCGCCTTCACCGATGCCGATAATCCCGTGCCCGGCACCGAAACCAAGCGCTGCGCGATCGGGCTCGCTTGCGACACGGTCGCGCTCACGTGCACCGATCCGAACTGCGCCGCGGGCAAGAATTGCCTGACCGACGCCGAATGTCCGAAAGGCATTGCCTGCGTCGCGGACTTTTGCCAGCCGCTGCGCCAGCCCGGGCAGAACTGTTTTCAAACTTCGGATTGCGCAAGCGGCGCTTGTTCCTACGATCCGGTTGCGAATCGTTCGCTTTGCACTGCGCCCAAGGCCGACGGCGCGGCCTGCGTGCAACCGAGTGACTGCGCGAGCGGCTATTGCGCCTTCGACGTCAGCTCTTCGACGCAGGTGTGCATGGCCGCGCTCGCCAACGGCGACATGTGCACCCTGCCCGACCAATGCAAGAGCGGCAATTGCACGAACGGCATGTGCCTCGCAGTCGCCGCCGGCGCGACTTGCACGACGGACGCGGACTGCGCCGTCACGCACAACTTGTTCTGCGCCGACGGCGCGTGCACGCTGACGCCGTTTGCGCTCGGCACTTCGTGCAGCGCGAATAGCCAATGCGACTCCGCCAATTGCTTGGCCGGCAAATGCGCCGAGAAAGCAGCCATCGGGGACGACTGCGACGCGAACACTCCCTGCGACGACACCTCGTATTGCAACATTGCGGCGAGCAAAACCCTTGGCACTTGCACGGCGCTCAAAGCCCAAGGCGATCCTTGCACGCGCGACATCGAGTGCGCCTCCGGTTGCCAAGCGACGAATGGCGCGCTGCGCTGCAACGGTCAGCCGCGGGGGGTGGCTGTTTGTGGCGGGGCGTGATGCGGGTTGGGTGGGTTGATTTTCAGACTGTCGTCACCTGACTTTTCATTAGATCTTTTTTTGCCCTGCGCGTGAATTGGCGCTTGGCCGCTCGCGCTACCAGTGACGCGACAGGCGCCTGTTCGGTCAGTTTTAACGTGGCCGCCTCTCTGTCCAAAACCGTGATCAGCCGGGCGAATCAGTAGCTTTGTTTTATTTCCGGGCAGGCGAGCCCGAGCCTTTCGCGCGCGCTCGGGCGCGAAGGAAGAGATGAAATAGTCTGGCGTTATTTCCGGGCAGGCGAGCCCGAGCCTTTCGCGCGCGCTCGGGCGCGAAGGAAGAGATGAAATGGTCCGGCGTTATTTCTGACCATTCATCACATCTCAGTCTCTTCTTTTCGCGCCGTAGCGCGCGCGAAGGCTCGCAGCCGAATGCCCGGAAATAAACCTGACCATTCATCACAAGTCAGTCTCTTCTTTTCGCGCCGTAGCGCGCGCGAAGGGCGTGGGCTCGCCTGCCCGGGAATAACACAACCCAGCAGATTCGCCGGGCTGATCACGGTTTTCGAAGGAGAAGCGGCCACGTTAGAGCTGACCGGACAGGCGCCTGTCGCGTCACTCGGCGCGACAGCGGCCAAACGCTGATTCGCGCGCAGGGCCAAAAAACATCCCATAGATGTGATGAATGGTCAGAAACAATACAAAGTCACGACGCCAGAGCGGCCAAGCACTGATTCGCGCGCAGACCAAAACTTCCCGGAGAAGTCAGGTTTTATTTTTGATGGTCACGCGGCGCGCGCGGGCGGCGTAGCCTTCGGCGTCGCAGGGCGGCGCGCCGCTATTTGTCGCCGAAGGCTACGCCGGCACGGAACGGCCGCGTGACCATCAATAAATAAACAGCCAAGCCAAGTGCGGCTGTGAGGTCGCCATGGCTCTGGCTCGCCCTTGCCGCGTCCCTGCCTTGCAAAAGCCAAGCGGGGCCGGCATAAGACGGCCCTCGCCGCGCCGGGCGACCCGCATGTTGCACCATCGGATTTCGTTTGCTCTTGCGAGCGCATGCGCGGCGCTGATTTTGTTCGGCGCGCCGTCCGCGCACGCGATGAGCCCGCGCGACGAACCTTCGGAAGACAAACCGACGCCGCCGGTGGATCCGGAAAAGGGCGAAGAAGAAGACTTCAGCCTCCATTTTCAATCGACGATGGCGACCGCGTATCACCCCGCGTTTTCGGCGAAGTACTCGGGCAACAACAGCATGAACCCGAACGGCGAATCGGCGACCGCGTTCGTCACCACGCTGTACGCCGATCAACGCTTGTGGCCCGGCGCAGAATTGTTGTTCGACCCGGAGATGAGCGGCGGCAAAGGCTTGAGCAGCACGCTCGGCGTGGCCGCGTTTCCGACCGGCATCGTTTATCGCGTCGGCGATCCGGCGCCAGCCGCGTACGTGGCGCGCATCGCGCTCAGCCAGACTTTCGAGCTCGGCGGAGGCCGCGTCACGAACGAGGCCGGCCCGAACGAACTCGCGGGCACGCGCGATCGCGACGTGTTCGCGATCACGGTCGGCAAAGTTTCGGTCACCGACGTGTTCGACGGCAATCGCTACGCGCACGACGCGACCGAACGCTTCTTCGATTGGGCGCTGTTCGCTTCCGGCGCTTGGGACTACCCGGCGGACACCAAAGGCTACACTTGGGGCGCGCTCGCCGATCTCGCGGTCGGTTGGTGGTCGGCGCGCGCCGGCATCGCGCTCGAACCGAAGCGCGCAAACGAAGCCGACATCGACTGGCGCGTGGGCAAAGCGCGCGGCCTGATGGCGGAGTACGAAGCCCGCTACAACGTGAGCGGGCAACACGGCGCGCTCAGCACGCTCGTGTTCTTGAACCAAGAACGCGCGGGCAGCTACGCGCAAGTCTTGGCCGATCCCGCGCGCTACCACAACGATATCACCGAGACGCGCCAAGACGGCCGCACGAAGTACGGCATCGCGCTTTCACTCGAGCAACAGATCCGGCCCGGGCTAGGCACTTTCTTGCGCATGAGCGTGAACGACGGCAAGACCGAATCTTGGGCCTTCACCGAAATCGATCGCTCGATCGCGACCGGCGTGGTGCAAGACGGCGCCCTCTGGCATCGAAGCCGCGACGAAGCGGGCACAGCCGTCGTGATCAACGGACTCTCGCCGGAACATCGCGCTTACCTCGAAGGCGGCGGCTACGGCTTCATCATCGGCGACGGCCGGCTCAACTACGGGCTCGAAACTATGTTCGACATCTATTACAAACTATCGCTCGTCGATAACGTGTCGCTGTCGGGGTTCTATCAGCCGATCATCAACCCGGGGTACAATAGGGATCGCGGTCCGGTGCACGTGTTCACTGGGCGATTGCACATCGCCTTTTGAGTGACTGCTTCGCGTGTCTTGCCAAGCCAAAGCGAGCGCGCTAGGGATCTCGACCTCGCACGATGACCTGGGCGCGCAGCAACCGCTTCGATCGCGAGAGAGTCGCGCGGCGCAAGCGTGCGCCCGCGCGAAAGCCCGCGTTTTATGCGCTTTTCGCGGTTTGCCTGGTCGCGCTTCAGCTCGTTACCGCGCTGCATTTCGCGCTCGTTCCGCACGCGTTCAACGCTGGACTGAGCGGCTTCGTGCACGTCCACGTCGGCGACGCTCGCGTGGCAAAAGCGCGGTCGAGCTTCGCTGAGCGTGCACTGAATACTCCCGCGCTCGAGCGCGCGAGCGCGTCGTGCAGCGGTGAGTCGTGCCCGATCGGCTTTGCCGGCCAGGCGTCAACGCTGGTTTCCGCGAGCGATGTCTCGGCGTTGCTCGGTTTCGATTTCGCCCCAGTGCTCGAGCCGGCTCGCGTGGGTGCGCCGGCGCGAAATCGTGTCCTGTTGTCCGCTCCTAAGACTTCTCCGCCGGTCTGATTGGTTCCTCAAAATCAAGCCAATTTCAGCCGAATTTCAAGGAGAAGCTTCATGTTCCAAATTCGCGATTTTTGCGCGGGCGCCGTCTTTTGCGCCGCGTTCGTCCCTGCTTGTTCGAGTGCCGGGATCAGCACCGAAAAACCTAATCCCGCCGATTTGAAATGCACGCCGGCGGCAGCAACGCAAGCGACCGACGGCTATGCTCTGCAACCGTTTTGCGCGCCCGCCGATCCCGGCAGCGGCAACATTTGGTTCGCCGCTTCGGGCGAAGTGTTGGCGCTCACGGGTTATCCGTTTCCACCCGCGAGTGATGGCGATCCCGCCTTCGTCGACGGCTGGGACGTGCGTTTCACCCACCTGCTCACCACGATCGATCAGATCACGCTTTCGGAAAACCCCGATCTGATGCTCGGATCGCAGCAACAGACCGGCCCGTTGGTGGCCGAGGTCGATGGACCTTGGGCAGTTGATTTGAGTCACGAGGATGCTTCCTATTTGGCCGGCAAGGGCGGCGCGGGGGAAGAAGCCGTGCCAATCGCGGCGTTGAACTCACAAAACAAAAACGGCGGCGACGCATTCGCCACCGATGGCACGCGCTACGCCTTCGGCTTCGACGTGGTCAGCGCGACCGATCAGGCGCAAAACGTGAACCTCGATTCAGACGCGCTCGCCGATTACGAGAGCATGGCGCAGAATGGCTGCACGGTCTTGTACGTCGGCACTGCGACATTCAAAGGCGATCCGAAGTTCGACGGCTGCGTCACTGACGCGACGAAGGATTGGCCGCAAAGCGTCGATTTTCGCCTCTGCTTCAAGTCACCAACGACGTACGCGAATTGTCAGAACCCCGACAACGATCCCGCGGAACCGATTGCCGGCGAAGAGCACGAGCGCGGCATCGCCTTCGTGAAAGGCTCATCTGTAATCGGGCAAGTCACGCTCCACACCGATCATCCGTTTTGGGACAGCGTGCTGCACGATTCACCCGCGCACTTCGATCAATTCGCCGCCCGCGTCGTCGGCCAACCCGACGGCTCGTTGGTAACGCTCGAAGACACCCAAGGCGTCGATTACACGGCGTACACCGATGCGGCCGGAAATGCGCTCAATTGGCGCTACTGCATCGAGCCGCCGACCGACGTGCACGCGAAATTCACCGGACCGATGCGCTTCGATCCCGAGAGCGTGCCGCACGCACCCGGCAGCGATCCGAGTACTGGCCTACGCGACTACTACGACTTTGCGACCTACGATCAAAGCACCCAAGGGCACT
>DASYCL010000718.1:0-2284 GCA_036500245.1 Polyangiaceae bacterium
GCAAAGGCGGGACGACGTGCCGTTCGTGCTGGAGCAGGTCGACCGCGCGCTCTCGCTGCCGCGCGGCCCGAGTTTTTTCGAAAGCTGGACATTCGACAAATGGCGCGCCGCTTGGCGTGAAAAAGTCGAAGAGGTCGCGGCTGTGAAAAACAAAGCGCCTCTGTTAGCGTGAGCCGAAACGCCGTGAATTTCGCGCATTTGCTGCTGCCGAGCGAAGGCCGGCTCTCGCCGGAAGACGTGCGGCTGATTGCGCGCATCGCGCCGCTTTTGCCGGCGAGCTGGCGCGCGGGCAATCTGTGGCCGTCGCGCGCCGAGCAACGCGCCCTATCGCGTTTCGAGGCGATTAGCGAGCGTAAATGGGCGCTACGCTTTCGGAGTGACAAGCCGTACCACGCGCTCGTTGCTGCGCGTTTGCCAGGCAGCGCGAGCGAAGTCGAACGGCGTCTGCGAAGCGCGCTCGCGTCGTGCGAGCTATTGATCGTGCTCGGCGATGTCGAGCTCGTCGTCCCGAGCGAACGTGCGCTCGGCGTCGCGGAGCTAGTTCGGCTCTATCGCGGCGATCTGAGCGATCCGCTCTTGCGCGTCGATGACTATCCGACCGGCGTGCGACCCATCTTGCAGGATTTGAGCTCGCTTCACGACGTGCTCCGGCAAATCGACGAGAGCATGCTCGCATTTCATTTGGGCATCGTGCAGGCGTTGCTCAACGAGGAAATGGCCGAATTTCTCGGTAGTTTGCGCCACCTCGTGGTGTGCATGCACGGTGACGAGCACGGCTACGAAAAGCATTCGAAAATTCTGGTCGACGCCGGGGATCCGCTGAATCAGCGCGGCACCGTCACCGGCTTCGATGAATTCGCCGGTCGCTCGTCGAGCGAAATCGAAGCCACGCTGCGCGCCGCTCGGCAAAGCCTCGAAACGCGACTCGGTCAGAACCCGGTTTGCTACATCCCACCCAATAATATCGCGAATCGCGCAACCGGGCGCGCGCTCGTCGCGACCGGCTTCGAGTACGTGCTCACCGAGCGCACGGTACCGGGCTGCGCGCTGCCGTGCATCGCCTCCGATTTCTACGATCGTTCTCCGGCGTTTCGTCCGGAATCGAAGCCGAGGGTCGCCTCGTTGCATGCGACGTGGGAAGCCGATCTACTTCGAGCCGGCGACACGAAGTCGCTACCGCGCTTTCTCGACGCGCTCGTCACGCAACGCACGCGCGCGCGTGAAACCGTTGCGAACGTCGCGCACGAAATCGCGAGCGTCCTAGCGCGTGGCTAGTACGACGGCCCGGGACGCCAGCTAAACCGAAGCACTAATCGACGATACGCTCGAGCACGAGCTTGCGCGCTTTCGGCTTGCGTGTGGCGAGGCGAAACGCGGCTTTTACCCGCGGGATCTCGCTCTCCGCCAAGGACTTCGTGCGCGCATGAATCACGGCTAAGGTGTCACCGCGGCTGACTCGCTCGGCGCGCTGGACCAAAAGCTCGATGCCTGCCGCGGGATCGACCGCTTGGTCGGCGCGTGTGCGCCCTGCGCCGAGCGCGACGCTCGCGAGCCCGAGCTGGTATGCGTTCGTCTCCGAGAGATAGCCGCTGCTCGTCGCGCGCACTTCGACCTTGGCTTTTGCTTTCGGCAAACGCTGTGGATCTTCGACTGCGCGCGTGTCCCCGCCGTGAGCTTTGACCATGCGCACGAAACGATCGAACGCCGCTCCGCTGTCGAGCGCGCGTTCGAGCTTCGCCCGCGCCGCAGCGTGCGAACGCTCGGTCTTGGCCAAGAGGAGCATTTCGGCGCCGAGCCTGAGCGTGAGCTCGCGGGTGTCGCTCGGTCCGGAGTTGCGCAAGATTTCGATTGCCTCGCGCGTCTCGAGTGCGTTGCCGATGCTGCGCCCGATCGGCTCGTTCATGTCGGTGAGCAGCGCCACGACCCGCTTTTTTGCGCGCGTTCCCACGCGAACCAAGGCCTGCGCGAGCGCGCGCGCGTCTCGCAGATCTTTCATGAACGCGCCATTTCCAACTTTGACGTCGAGCACCAGCCCATCGATGCCTTCGGCGAGTTTTTTCGAGAGAATGCTGGCCACGATCAACGGAATGCACTCGACGGTCGCCGTCACGTCTCGCAGGGCGTAGATGCGGCGATCGGCCGGCGCGAGCTCCGCGGTCTGCCCGATCATCGACACGCCGATTTCGCGCACGATGCGCTCGAATCGGTTGGCATCGAGCGCGACGCGATAACCCGGGATGGCTTCGAGCTTGTCGAGCGTGCCGCCGGTGTGCCCGAGGCCGCG
>DASYCL010000719.1:0-5571 GCA_036500245.1 Polyangiaceae bacterium
GATGTACGACTACGGAGAGCTGCCGCTTTCAGAGCTAATTCAGATCTACTGCGAGACGATGTTCGAAGTCGTGTTTCGCGGGCTCGACGCGATGGGCGTCGATACTGCGCGCGGCCGCGCTTGGCTCGCCGCGCGCGCGCCGGCGGACGTGCTCGCGTCACTCGAGCGCGGCAGCGCGTGAATCGACGCGCCGCGAACGCAGCTGCCAAAACAAAAGCGCGCCGAGCGCGATCCAGAGCACGCTGCGCGCGCGGCGCAGCAAAGCCACGCTGACCAGCGTCGCCACGCCAATGCCGGAGGCCGCGGCCGAGCCCTTCAACGCCGCTTCGAGCACGCCGAGCTGGCCCGGAATTGCGCTGCCGACGGCGGAAGCCAGCGTCGAGACCAAGCCGAGCAGGGCGCTCGAACGCAACGTGACGGTGCCGAGTAGCGCGAGCAAGAGCGCGAACTCGACGATGATCCACAATTTGCCGAGGTAGTGCGCCGCGAACGAGAGCAGCACCCCGCGCGAGCTACGAGCCTTGTGTCGCGACACGCCGAGCAAGGCGAGCGCAGCGACGGCGGACACGCCGAGTAGCGCGACCAGCAGCGACCCGGGCACGGGGATCGGCAGCACCACACCGCGCAGGCAAAGCGCGATGCTGAGCACGACCGCGAACAGCGCGGCGAGCGAAGTCAGGTTGTCGATCAGCATGGCGCTGAGCGCGCTTTGGCGATCGACCTGCGGCAGTTCGCTCACTTTGAGCGGCTCCCCGAGCACACCCGCGCCGATCTCGTTGCCCGCTTGCGCCGCCAGGAAAATCGCGAGCGAGCGGCGCAGCGGCGGGCGCGCGTTCGGCGGTAAGAGCGCGCGCCAGCCGAGCATATGCACGAAGTTCGCCACGACCGGCGCGAGCACGACCAGCGCGGCGCCAGCGCCGACCCGGTGCAAGTCGCGCCCGAGCGCGCTCAGATCGAGCTCGGAACAAAATCTGAAACAGAGCCACGCGCCGAACAGCGAGGCCAAAAGCGGTGCGTACTTCCGCGCCTGACGCAAGACGTTGTGGTTTCGCAGCCACACTGTGAAGCGCCGCCCGCGCGTGTGTTTGGAAAGTGTGCGGCTTTCCGCACGAGCTAGCGCTTCGGTCGAGCTCATTGCCATCGAAGTCATGGCGCTTAGCGAAGAGAGTGCCAAGGCGCGGGCGTTCGAAAATCGGTCAGCTAGCTCTGAAAACCGCAGTCAGTAACAGCGGCGTTTCGCAGCGGTTACCGCGAGTTCTGGTCAAACCACCCAGTTCTTCGCGACGACTCGTCGCCGTAACTTTCGCTCCGCCCCGCTTTGGCGTATTTGCGGTAACGCAAATGTCACGAAGTCGTGCGTTTCCGTGTGCGCGGCTTCGGCATGCTGGAACACCCGGAGTGTGCGAGCGGTGAAGCAGAGCCCGACGATCGATCTGGAGTTTGCACTGGGCGCGGCGCTCAGCTTGCTGTTGCTCGCGGCGTTCCTGGCGGTTCCGTTCTTGCCAATGGTGGATTTGCCGCAGCACGCCGCGCAAATCAGTATCTGGCAGCGGCTGTCCGATCCGAGCTCGCTCGAATCCTCGGCATTCGAGCTGAATTTGCGGACCCCATACATCGGCGCGTACGTCGCAGCGCGGTTGCTCGCGCCGCTCTTCGGCGTGCTGCCCGCGCTCAAAGTCGTGATCTGGGCTTCGGTCGTGGGGCACTTTGCGGCCTTCGATTTGCTCGTGCGCACGCTCGGGCATCGTCGCTGGTTGAGTTTGCTCGGCTTGCCGCTCGGGCTCGGTTACGGATTTTATTTTGGATTTGTGAGCTTCATCGGCGCATTGCCCTTCGGGCTGCTCGCGATTTCGCTCGCGCTACGCCACCGCGACGCGCCGACGCTGCGTAACGGCACGCTGCTCGCGCTCACGCTGTGCGCCACGCTCGCGACGCACGGGTTTGCGTTCGGCATGACGAGCGCAATGATCGCGCCGCTGCTCTTGCGCGGCAAAGGCACGCTCTTCGCGCGCTTTGCGCCGTTCGTGGCGCCCGTGTTGCTCGTCGTGGTTTGGCTCATGCCGGGTTCTTCCGGTCGCAGCATCGGGCTCACGATTTGGGATCCGCGCTTGCTCGAGCTCGTGCACATCCCAGCGCTCTGGCTCGCGGCGTCCGGCGCCGATCACCTGGCGTTCTTGTTCGGTTGCTTGATCTTACTGCTTTTGATCTTGTCCTTCGGTCGCCCGAGCCGCGTGCCGGAGCGTTACTTGCCGCTCGCGTTCATGCTCGTGGCCTATTGTTTGTTTCCGCTCGCGCTCGGCGGATTCGGGCCGCTGCATCCGCGCTTCGCGGCGTTCATCGTGCCTGCGCTGCTCTTGGCCTTCGAACCCGGGGTGGAAGCGGAGCACTCGATGCTGCCTGGGCTCGTCGCCGCGACGTGCCTGGCTTGGCTCGGGCTCTTCGCGCATCGCTTGATCGCGTTCGCACGTGAAACTCGGCCGATCGCGGATTTCGTCGCCGACATGCCCGCGGGGCTCAGCATTCGCCCGATCGTCTTCGAGCGCACGAGCGAAGCCTTTCCGGCGCTGCCCGCGCTGCTGCACTTGTCGGCGTACTACGTGCCGGAAAAGGCCGGGCGCCAGGGCTATTCCTTCGCAATGTACCCGACGAGCGTGATCCGCTTTCAACCTGGCGTCATCCCGACGATGGATCGCGGAGCGGAATGGAACCCGGATGGCTTTTCGGCGCAAGAAGAGCTCGGTCAATACGATTGCTTCTTGGTGCATAGCGCGAGCGATCGTTCGTTCCAGCTTTTCGGAGCACGCGCGAACGAGGTAAGCTTGGCCTTCCACGAGGCGGGTTGGTGGGCCTACCTCGGCCCCTCGGCACAAGCGGCGTGGCGCGCGCACGAACACTCAGGGATGGTCCATGACGAGCCGTTGGTTTTCAGTTCCCAATGATGCAGAAGCAAATGCGGCGCCCGCGTCCGGGCGTCGCGCGCAAGCGCTCTCGGACATTCGCGAGCTCGGCGCGCAGGCCCGAACCGAGCCGGAGCTTTCGTTCGCGGATTTTTGCCGCTATTTTCCGCACAGTCCGACCGCCCTCGTGATCAAAGAGTGCGCGCGCTTGTCGGTCGTGCGGCGTTATCCGTGCCCAGGCCCAGTGCTGGACGTGGGTTGCGGTGACGGCCTTTTCGCGCGCATCGCGTTCGAAGACGCCGAAGTTTGGGGCATCGACATCGACGCCAAGGAAGGGCGCTGGGCTTCGGCTAGCAAAGCCTACGCGCAAGTCATTTTGGGCGACGTGACACGCGCGCATTTGCCCGAGTCGTTTTTCGCGACCTGCGTCGCCAATTGTTCGCTCGAGCACGTGCCGCGCATCGATCTCGCGCTTCAGACGATCAAAAAATCGCTCGTGCCCGGCGGGCTCGCGTACTTGTTCGTGCCGAACGCGGAGTGGGCCAGCCATTTGCTGAGCGTGCGGCTGTGCAAAGAGCTCGGGATCCCGTCTTTAGGGCTCCAAATTCAAGACTCGATCGATCGCCTGTTCCGCCATCATCACTTGTACGACGAAAGGGGCTGGAGTCGCGTCGTGACGGACGCGGGGCTCGAGCTCGTCGCGATCGAGCCGGTGCTGTCGACCGCGACGACGGTGGCGTTCGAAGCGTTTCTTTTGCCGTCTCTCGCGGGCCTACTCAACAAGCACCTGACCACGCGCTGGACGAATTTTCCGAACTTGCGCCGCGCATTCGCTCGCCCGGTGTTCGAGGCCGTGAAAGCGATCCTACAGCGCGCGGGAGAAGCGCCGACGGCCGAGTTTTTCATCGCCGCGCGGCGCCCGGAACGCTGAATGGAAGAAGTCGACTATTTCTCCAATCATCGCCTGAAACTGCGCTTTCCGTGGCGCCTCTATCACGGCCCGATCGTGCACGAGCTCGAGCATGCACTCGTGCGCACCGAAGGCGCGGACATATTGAACCTCGGCTCCGGCCCGTTCTTCGAGCTCAGCGAGCTACCGCGGCAAAAGAAGCGCTTCACGCTGTGCGACATCGATCCGCGCGCGCTCGAACTCGCGCGGCGCATTCACGGCGCGGCGCTGGTCGCGGCGGACACCGTCTCGGCCGACGCGCCGCTGCCCTATCCGGACTCCTGGTTCGACGCAGTTGTGTCGATGGATGTGGTGGAGCACGTGCCAGAGCCGCTGCCTTGGGTCGAGAGCGCGCTGCGCGTGCTCAAGCCGGGCGGACTCTTGTTTTTGACCACGCCGAACTACGCTTCTTACTCGCTCCGCGCGCTCGAAAACACCGTGCTCGAACTGATCGCGCAGAAGCAAGGCTTCAGTCGCAAGAAGCTCCACCCGAGCAAATTGGACGCCGAGAAGCTCACTGAGCTTTTGGTTCGAGCCGGCGCGCGGGACATCGAGATCAAACCGATCTCGTTTGGTTGGGTGCTCGCCGCTTTTGCGCGGCGCTGAGCTCAGGCGCGACGCTCGGCCGAAGTTCGAGCGCGCGTCGCAAGACCTTGCGCAGTCGAGCTTCGGATTTTGCGCGCGAGATCGTCGCGACTTCGTCAGCGGACGAAACTCAGCCGTCACTCGCGAGGCCGACGGCGCGTCGAGGACGTCTCCACCCGCCGACACCGCACTCACGACTTTTGGAAACCGGTGGCGGGGTCGCGCGAGCTGTATCTGAAAGAGACGCCCGCTTGTCACTGCTCGGGGTGAGTGCGATTTCAGCGCAAATTCGTCGCGAAGAACCGTGTCTCAACGCGTCAATGTGACCGCAGCGTTTCGGCCTGGCGGAGGCCGAGGCGGCCGTTCGCGCGGCCCCTCCCGCCTGGCGGGCATCTGTGGTACCAGGGCCGCACAACCACATGGCAACCCTGAAACTTAAGCCCGGAGTCATCACTGGAAGCGCGCTGCAAGAGCTCTTTGCGTATTGCAAAGAGGCGAAGGCTGCGCTCCCCGCCGTTAACGTCATCGGATCGCACACCGCGAACGCCGCGCTGCAAGCGGCGAAGGACGCGAAAGCGCCGATCATCGTTCAGCTGTCGCAGAGCGGCGCCCAGTTTTATGCTGGCAAATTCTTGGACAACAGCGCGCAGCAAGCGTCGATCGCCGGCTCCATCGCGGGCGCGTATCACGTGCGCACGCTTGCGGCGGCCTACGGCGTGCCCGTCGTGCTCCACACCGATCACTGTGCCGCCAAACTCTTGCCCTGGGTGGACGGCGTGCTCAGCGCGGGCGAAGAGTACTTCGCGAAGAATGGCGAGCCCCTCTTCAGCTCGCACATGCTCGATCTTTCGGAAGAGCCGCTCGAACACAACCTCGAGATCTGCCGCAAATACCTGACCCGCATGGCCAAAATGAAGATGACGCTCGAGATCGAGCTCGGCGTCACCGGCGGCGAAGAAGACGGCGTGGACAACTCCGGCGTCGATCACTCGAAGCTCTACACCAGCCCGAGCGACGTGCTCCGCGCTTACGACGTGCTGAATCCGGTCGGCAGCTTCACCGTCGCGGCCTCGTTCGGCAACACGCACGGCGTATACGCGCCGGGCAACGTGAAGCTGACCCCGACGATTTTGCGGGACT
>DASYCL010000720.1:0-2948 GCA_036500245.1 Polyangiaceae bacterium
CGGCCCTCGTCAGAGTAGCGACTTCAAGCGTGAGCGCGTGCAAGAGCTGCGTCGACTGTCCAAACTCGGCGAATCCTTGCTGACGGCATTGGTGGCCGGCAAAAGCATCGACCCCACACCGATTCTGAAAGTGTCCGGCGATTCATGAGCGAGAGCCCCGCACTGCCGCGCGACGGATCGGGCGCGATGTTCGACGCAATCGCCGCGCGCTACGACTTCGTCAACCGCGTGATCTCGCTCGGCATCGACCAGAGCTGGCGCAAGCGCACGGTGCGCGCGCTCGCGCTGAGGCCGGGCGATCGCATTCTCGATCTTGCCACGGGCACCGCGGATTTGGCCCTGCAAGTGGCGGTGAGCGAGCCCGGGGCCAGCGTGGTCGGACTCGATCCATCCACGAAAATGCTGGCGGTGGGCGCGCAAAAGGTGGCCGCGGCGGGCCTCGCTCAGCGCGTCTCGCTGGTCGAAGGCGACGCCGAATCGCTGCCGTTCGAGAGTCAGAGCTTCGACGGCGTGTGCATCGCGTTTGGCATTCGCAACGTGCCGAACCGCGCGCAGGCGCTGCGCGAAATGGCGCGCGTCACGCGGCCAGGGCGACACATCGCCATCCTCGAGCTGTCCGAGCCGCCGGGCGGTTTCTTCGGCTCGATCGCGAAGTTTCACGTGCACACGGTGGTGCCTTACTTGGGCTCGCTGCTCTCCGGCGACAAGGAGTACCGCTACCTGCAGCGCTCGATCGCCGCGTTCCCACCCGCCGGCGAGTTCGCGCAACTGATGCGCGAGTCTGGGCTCGGCAAGGTCGAGGTCGTGCGGCTTACGTTCGGAGTTTGCCACCTGTACGTGGCCGAGGTGCTCGAACCGTCATGACGGATCGCGCCGAAGCGGTCACGGAACGCCGAGACGCAGGGCTCGATGCGCGCGAGATCCTCTCGCAATTCGCGCGAGAGCTCACGCGCGTGCGCTCGAGTGCTCGCCTGACGACCCTCACGCTCGCGGCACCGCGTGTGCCCGCCGAGCGGCTGCTTCAGGGGCGCCTTACGCAAGATGCGTGCGCGTGGTGCCCGCCCGGTGATCTCGAGGCGAGCGGTCGCGGCTCGGCGGCGTTGCTCAGCGCGACCGGAGAGAATCGGATCCGGCAAATCGAACGCCAAGCGACCGACCTCTGGTCGGATCTCGACACCAGCCTGGCGGACCCGCGCGCGCCCCACGTGCGGCTCCTCGGCGGATTTTCATTCAACAGCGGTTCAGTCCGGAGCGAAAGCTGGCTGCCCTTCGGTGAGGCGCGCTTCACGCTGCCGCGCGTTAGCTACGTGCACGGCGAAAATCACGCCTGGCTCCGCTTCACCGCCCCCGCTGCGGAGCTGTCCGCGGCCGATCGGCGTGAGGCTTTGTGCGCGGAGCTCGCGCACCACCTGGAAGCCCTAAACCAAGCACCCCGCTCGCTCGAACCCGCGCGAGAGGTCGCGCGCGAAGAGCGCACGGCGGAGGAATGGGCAAAGCTCGTCGGCGCGGTGCAGCGAGAAATTCGAGCGGGCACCGTGCAGAAAATCGTCGCCGCGCGGCGCGTCGCGCTCACGCTCGATCGCGAGATTTTGCCGGCTGCCGTGCTATCCCGCTTGCGCAAAGACGCGCGCGAATGCACGCGCTTCGCGCTATCGGTCGCCGGCACGACTTTTCTCGGGGCGACGCCGGAGCGATTGATCCTCAAGCGCGTTCGCGAAATTTGCACGGACGCACTGGCGGGTTCGGTCGGCTCGGGAGACCGCGCATCCGCCCACCGCCTGCTCGAGAGTTCCAAAGACATTCACGAACACGAGTTCGTGGTGCGCGAGATCTTGCGCGTGCTCGAACCCCTCAGCGAGCAGCTGACGCGCGCGGCCGAACGCGAGATCCACGAGCTTCGCACCGTGCTTCATTTGCGCACGAAGATCTTCGGTACCCTCAAAGACGACACCCACGTGCTGCGGCTCGTGGCGGATCTGCATCCGACGCCCGCGGTCGGGGGCGTACCCACCGCGGCTGCCGTGTCGTTCATCGCCGAGCACGAACCGGACGAGCGCGGCTGGTACGCCGGGCCATTCGGCTGGTTCGATGCGGCGGGCGACGGTGAATTCGTGGTCGCGCTGCGCTCGGGACTCGTGCACGGGCGACACGTCGAGCTGTACGGTGGCGCCGGCATCGTGCGCGAATCGGACGCCGAGAGCGAATTCATCGAGACGCGCTGGAAGCTCGCGGCGCTGGCGGACGCGCTCGGAGTACATGCGTGACTCCGAATCAGCTGGCTGAGTGGTCTAGGCTGCTCTTCGGGACGCTCGCGCGCGCCGGCATCAGGGACGTGATCATCAGCCCGGGCTCGCGCTCGACGCCCTTCGCGTGGGCTGCGCTCAAGGAACCGGAGCTTCGTTGCCGCTCGATTTGGGACGAGCGCGTCGCCGGCTTCTTCGCGCTCGGCCAAGCGCGCGTCACGGGTCGGCCGAGCGTGCTCCTGTGCACCTCGGGCAGCGCGCCGGCCCACTACTTCCCCGCGCTGGTCGAAGCGAGCCAAGCTCACTTGCCGGTGCTGGTTTTGAGCGCGGATCGACCACTCGAGCTGATGCACGCGAACGCGCCGCAGGCCATCGACCAACTCAAACTGTTTGGTGACGTCTGTCGGGGATTCTTCGAGCTCGGCGCGCCGTCGTCCGACTCGAACGCCCTCCGCGGTCTGGTTCGACAGCTCTCGCACGCGTGCTTGCTCGCGAGTTACCCAGTTCCGGGTCCCGTCCATCTCAACGCACGCGCCCAAAAACCCCTGGAGCCCGTGGTCGCGACCGACGCGGCGTCGCTTGCCCTCAGCGCCGAGGTCAACCGCCTGCTCGAGCGCGGACCAATCGCGCTCACCACACCTGAGCCTCACACCGACGTCACGCGCTTGGTCGACGCCTGCGCGCGGGCGGAACGCGGGCTGATCG
>DASYCL010000721.1:0-7558 GCA_036500245.1 Polyangiaceae bacterium
GGAGAGCCTCGTCAGCGCGCGCGTGCGGCTCGCCGCGCTGCTCGCGGATGAGCTGCGATCCGCCGGGCATTGGTTCTTCAGCGCGCGCTCGGCGATCGTGAAACCACGCATCGGTTGGGTTTGGCTCTCGCCGGCGCCGGCGTTTTTGGGAGCGAATCGCCCGCGCTCGCGCTGGCTCTCGCAGCTCACGATCGAAGATACCATCCGCGGCCGCGGCTGGAACCGCGCGCTACTCAACGCAACCGAGCGCTATCTGACCGGGATCGGCGTCGAGCAACTGTGGCTCCGCGTGTACGATTGGAACGTCGCCGCGCGCTCGCTCTACGAAGCACAGGGCTACGAGCTCATCGAGCGCTTCGCCAACGACTCGCATTTGCGCAAAGTCTTGTCCTAGCGATCGCGCTTCGTTGCCGGGCAGCGCAAATGAACGGCGCGCAGATCACCGTGCTCAGCCATGCAGGGTCCCGACGAGCGCGGCACGCACCTTCTGCGCCAGCTCGCGCAACGAAAACGGCTTTTGCAAAAACTGAAACTCCGCTTCGAGCACGCCGTGCGGCGCGATGATGTTCTGCGTGTATCCGGACATGAATAGCACGCGCAGATCCGGGCGTAGCTCGTGCAGCTTTTCGTAGATTTGGCGCCCGTTCATGCGCGGCAAGATCACGTCGCTGAGCAACAAATCGATGCGCGCGCCGCTTTGCGCGGCAAGCTCGAGCGCTTCACTGCCGCGACTCGCGCTGAGCACGCTATAGCCGAGATCGCGCAAGAATTTGTCGACCAGCTCGCGCACCAAGACTTCGTCTTCGACGAGCAGAATCGTTTCGCTCCCACCCGGCGTGTCGGGATCACTCGGCCGCGCGGACGCCGCGGGTGGCTCCGCCGCGAGCGGCAAATAGATGCGAAACGTGGAACCCTTGCCGAGCGCCGATTCGACGCGCACGAAGCCGCCGCATTGCTGCACGATGCCGTAAATGATGGACAGCCCGAGGCCGGTGCCGCGGCCCGGCCCCTTGGTCGTGAAGAACGGCTCGAACAAGTGCGAGAGCACGGGCTCCGACATGCCAGAGCCGGTGTCGGAAACGGTCAAAAGCGCGTGCGCGCCTTCGTGCGCGTCGAGCTGTTCGGCGCAAAACGCCGCGTCGAGCTCGAGCGCCTCTGTCGCGATCCGCAGTGCGCCGCCGTTCGGCATTGCATCGCGTGCGTTGACGGCCAAATTGATCAACACTTGCTCGATGCCGTTCGGATCGACGCGCACCGCGCAGCGCTCCGCACCCGGCGCGAATGACAGCTCGATGTCTTCGCCGATCAGCCGCTCCAAGATCCTGAGCGCGCCGTACACGAGCCGGTTCAAATCGACGACCGCGGGATCGATCACTTGCTTACGACTGAACGCGAGCAGTTGACCGGTGAGCGCCGCGGCCCGGTCGGTCGCGCGTTGAATCTCGAGCAGATCCCCGCGCGCCGCTGCGTCCTCCTTCGCGTTGCGCAAGATCAGATCGGTGAAGCCGCGGATGCCGGTGAGGATGTTGTTGAAGTCGTGCGCGACGCCGCCCGCGAGCCGGCCGACGGCCTCCATTTTCGAGGCTTGCCGCAGCTGCTCCTCGAGCCGGCTGCGCTCTTCCTCGGCTTGTTTTCGCGCGGTGATGTCGCGAGAGGTCGACAAAAAGATGTCGCTGTCCTTGAGTCGCACCGGAACGACGCGCGTCTCGATCACGATTTCGCGGCCGCTCTTGTGCAAAATCACGAGCTCGGTCAAGGGCGATGGCGCGCCGCTTTCGCTGGCAATAGCGACCATGGCAATCGCGCGCTCCAGATGCGCCGGGTGAATGATGCCCATCTCCGCCGCTGACCGACCAATGACCTCGTCGCGCCGATAGCCGATCAATTCTTCGGCAGCGCGGTTGATGTCGAGACAGCGCCCATCGCGCGTGCCCATGTAACAAGAATCCGGCGCTGACTCGAACAGCACGCGAAAGCGCTCTTCGCCGTCGCGAAGCGCTGCCTCCGCGATGCGGCGCGACTCGATGAGCCGCCATTCGCGGAGTGCGCGCTCGACGGCGTGCGGCAATTCGGCGAATGCTTCCGCGGACTTCACGAGATAGTCCAGCGCGCCGAGGCGCATCGCGCGGACCGCGGCGTGTTCGTCCCCATGGCTCGTGAGCACGAGTACCGGCAGCGCCGCAGGGCTGCCCGGCTCGGACAAGAGCTCGAACGCCTTGCCGTCGCGCAAGTTGAGGTCCGCCAGCACCAGCGCCGGTCGCTCGCGCAGGATGGCGATTTGCGCCGCAGCCAGCGTCGTCGCAAACCCGATCCGATAGCGATCTTGGGCCGACAACGCGCGCGTCATTGCCTCCGAGTGCGCGGGCTCATCCTCGACCAAGAGGATCAGCGGCTTTTGAGTGCTGTCTCCCGTGCTCTCGTCGGCCTCCACCACGTGGCTTCCGAGAATAACAAGACAACGGCGTTCGTGTCTCGCGCGCGCCGCGAATTCGCTGCATATTCGCGAGCGGCGAATTCTGCCAGGGGAAGCCTCATGACGATCAAACTCTTCCGGGTGATACTGCCGGTGCCGAACATCGCGCAGGCAGCCACATTTTACGGGCATTTGCTGGACATGCCGGGCAAACGCGTATCGAGCGGCCGACACTATTTCCAATGCGGCGAAACCATTCTCGCCTGCTACAGCCCGCGGGACGACGGCGACGCTTGGGACACGCCGGCGAACCCCGAGCACATCTACTTCGCGGTCGCTGATTTGGAAGCAGTCTTTCTTCGTTGCCGAACGCTCGACTGCAAACGCCTCGATGCGGAGATCAAAACGCAGCCCTGGGGCGAGCGCTCGTTTTATCTCGAAGATCCGTTCGGCAATCAGCTGTGCTTCGTTGACGAGAAGACGACGTTCACGGGCTGATAGTGCCACAAAACGACTCGGCCCGCTGAGCTGACTCAGCGGGCCGAAGTGCGTTGCTTACTGAGGAGCGATCAGTTCGTGACCGCCGAGCTCACCGGTACCGTCGTGTCCGTCGCCGGGCGCGGGACGCAGAACGTCTTATACCCGTTCAAGGTGCCGCACTGACTGCTGTCGACACAATCGGTCGTGACCGACGTGCAGAAGCCGTCCGCGCCGCAGACCAGGCCGCTGAAGGGGGACTCCTGGCCTTCGAACACGCGAGTCTCACAGTCGAGATCCGAGGCGCAAGCGAGCTTGCAGGTGTTGGTCGTGAGATCGCACTTTTCGTTCAGATTCTCGGACCGCACGATGCACTCCGAGTCTTGCGTGCACTGCGTGTCGGGGACGCACAGGCTCGTGGTCTTGGTGTCGCAGACCTTGCCGGTCGGACAATCGAGATCGCGCGCGCAAGTGCGGTAGCAGAGATGATCGCCGCTATAGCAGGTGCATTCGCCCGTCGAGCAGACGTCCGCGCCGCCGACGCTGTCCGCGACCGGCGAGTCGACGCAGCTCGCGTCCGTCGTGCAGCCCGCGACCGCTTCGGCGCCGGTGCACTTGAGCGTCTTCGCGTTGCAAGCAGGAACGCCAGAACCGAGACGCGTATCCGCCGGGCAGCCCTTGGGAGAGTCGGTTCCGGCCGCAACCGTGCAGGCACCTTGATACACACACTGGCTGTCCGTGCATTTCCAGGTCGTACCCGTGCACCCGCTGCAATACGTCGCGTCGAGGAAGCAGAGCCTCGCGTTGTTCGAACCCGCGGTTTGCGTCGCTGAGCAGTCGATCGCTTCTAGCTTGATCTCAGCAGTGAGATCGGGGCAGGAGTGAATGTCTTCTGCTTGGGCTTCGGCGAGCGGCAATTGGCAGCAGTCGCTCGCAGCACCGCACTCGCCGCCACAGACCATGCCCGTCGGCGTAACGCCCGTGCTCGCCGTATCACACACGCCAGTGAGCGCGGCCTCACTCGGCACGCACACGAGTCCAGTGTCGCAATCCGCGTTCACGCGGCAGGTCTCGCCTTTGGCGCCGAGCTGCGCGCTGGGGGGCGTACCGGTCTGGCCGCCTTCACCCATGCCGCTCGCCGTACAACGCTGATTGAAGCACGCGAGGCTGTCCGCACAGTCGCGACGCGAGGTGCAGCTTTCGCCTTCGCCGCCGAGGATCGGACCGGCAGCAGTTCCGCCAGAACCGCCCGAGCCGCCCGAAGCAGTGCTGTTGGCGAAGCAGGTGTTCGCGATGCAGCTCAGGCCGTCGGCACAGTCGGCGGTGCGTCCGCAGGATTGGCCGGCCTTGCTCAGCACAGGCTTGGAATCGCTGTCGCCGCAGCCGACGAGGAGCGCGACGGCCATGCTCGCCGCGCCAATCAAGGACATTACTAGAGTGCTTCGCATCTGTTCCTCCAATTTAATTTAGGCACACCAGCCGCCGACCCCGAGGGCTATCCGACGACCCACTATTCACACGAAAAAATGGAAAACTTGTTTCGCTTCGACGAACGCGAAGCGCTTCACTTCGTAATCAGCTTGAATTCGATACGCCGATTCTCTTGACGGCCTTTCTCCGTCTTGTTGTCGGCGATTGGATTGTCCGGGCCCGCGCCGAGCGTTTCGATGCGACTCGGATCGACGCCCTTGCCCACCAAATATTCCTTCACCGATTTGGCGCGCGCGTCGGACAAATCGAGGTTCGTTTGGCGCTCGCCGACGTCGTCGGTGTAGCCGGTCACCATCACGCGCAGCTCCTTGTACTCGGCGAGTACCTTGGCCGCTTCGTCGAGTAACTTGTCCGAGTCTTTGCGGATCGTGGCTTTGCCGAAGTCGAACTCGATGCCTTTGATCACGCCCGAGAACTTCGCCACTGCCTTCGGCAGCTCGTCCGGGCAGCCATCTTCGTCTTGGTAGCCGTTCTTGGTCTCTGGCTTGTCCGGACACTTGTCGACTGCATCGGGAATGCCGTCGCCGTCTTTGTCCGGCGCCGGGCAGCCGTCGGGCGCGACGCCCTTTTCGTTCGGACACTTGTCTTGGGGCAGCGGGATGCCGTCGCCGTCGAGATCTTTGTTCGGGCAACCGTCAGTCGGATTCGGCGGTTGGCCATCTTCGGGCTCGGTCGGGCAGGCGTCCGTGCTGTCCGGAATGCCGTCCTTGTCCGTGTCGACGACCGCGACCGGCGCAGGACAGCCGTTCGGCGCCACGCCGGGTTGCATCGGACAGAGATCCTGCGGATCGGGGAAGCCGTCGTGATCCGAGTCCAGCGGCGCGGCTGCGGGCGGCGGACTATCCGGAGTGCGACCGAGCGTGTAGCTCAAACCGAGTAGCCACTCGGTGTTGCTCACGAGGTCGCCGTTCGAGACATTGGCCACGAGCAGATTCTTCTGCATCAAGTTGTCGCGGAAATCGAAGCGCGCGCTGAGCTCTTGGCAAAGCGCGAACTTCACACCGACGCCGAAATGCATCTCGGGATCGGTGTCGTTGCCGAGCGTGTCCGGGTGACTCTTGAGCGTCATGCCGCCGAGGCCGGCGAGCACGAACGGCACCAAGCGATAACCTGGATATTGCGCCACGATGTGCGCGCGATAAGTCGTCACCGTCGCGCTGATGTTGTCCGTGCGCGTCTTGGTCGGGATGACGCCGAGCTCGCCTTCCAAGCCCAAAAACGAGAGCGGATAGAAGCCCGCGCGCAAACCTAAGTCGAGGCCAGGCGCGAGCCGCTGATGGCCGTATTGATTGTTCGGCACCAGATCGATGTCCTGCAGATTGTGCTGATCGGCGAACAAGCCGACACCGGCGTAGATGCCGAGTTCGATGGCCATCGGCAGCGGGCGATAGTGATCCCAAAATCCTTCGCCGGAGCCAGTCGCTGACGCGCTGCTTTGCGCGCTCGCGCCATTCGGTCCGCCGAGTTGAAAGCCTGCGGAAGCGGAGGCTGCTGCCGGCGCTGGAGCAACCGGTGCAGGCGCAACTGGCGGCGGCGCGGCAGGCGCAGGCGCAACTGGAGCCGGAGCGGGTGCAGCCGGAGCGGGTGCGGCCGGAACGGGTGCAGCCGGTGATGGCGCGACCGGCGCGGGCGCTGCTGGAGCAGCGACGGGGGCCGCTGGAACCGTTGCGATCGGCGCAGGAGTCGTCGCTACAGGAGGAGCAGCGTGAACGACCGAAGCAAAGGACGGAATCGAAAGCACGCACGCGGCGCCGAGGGATGTCGATAGACGCATGTCAGTTCACCACCAAAGAAAAAGAGAACCGATAGACCAGCACCCGGCACGCCGGCAATCTTCAAGTGCGTAATTCGACTCAAAGGCGCGCAATCCTGTTTGGCCCCCGGTTCGAATGTGTGGCGGCCTTGCCATTTTTCACCCAGAAGAAGCGGACAAGCCCAGTTTCGACTCTCGACCTCGAGTCCGCGAGTCCAGAGAGATTCGCTAAGACACTATATTAGAACTGTCGTCACTATAAAAGAATCGCGAACGCCGCGGATTTTTGGCTGACCCGCGCGAATTCGTCCTTTTCGCGCGCTGCGGCGCCGGCGATTGGCGACGAATTGCGCCGATGTTAAGCGCGATTGGTGCGCGTCGTCGTGGCTCCCAACGCACTCAAGGGCTCGCTGTCGCCGTTCGAAGCGGCGCAGGCGATCGCGCGTGGTGTGCGTGCGGCATCACCGAGCGCCGAAATCATTTCACTCCCCATCGCCGATGGCGGTGACGGCACGAGCGCCGTATTGATCGCCGCGCGCGGTGGACAGACGCGCGACAGCATCGTCGCCGATCCACTCGGGCGCCCGGTGCGCGGCAGCTACGGCTTGCTCGACGGCGGCCGCACCGCGGTGGTCGACGTCGCGACCGCGTCCGGCCTCGCGTTGCTCAAAGAGGACGAACGCGATCCACTCGTCGCAACGAGCCGCGGCACGGGCAAGCTGATCAGCGCCGCGCTCGACAGCGGTTGTGAGTCGGTGATCGTCGGCGTCGGCGGCAGCGCGACGGTCGACGGTGGCGCGGGGCTGCTCGCCGCGCTCGGTGTCGCCATGCTTGCGGCCGACGGCACGCCGATCGCGACGGGCGGCGCGGGCCTCGCTCGGCTCGCGCGCATCGATCTCGCGCGCGTTCATCCGGCGCTCGCGCGCGTCAAACTGCGCGTCGCTTGTGACGTCGATAGTCCGCTGCTTGGTCCGCACGGCGCGGCGCAGATGTTTGGCCCGCAAAAAGGCGCAAGTCCCGCGGCGGTGCTCGAGCTCGAGCGAAACCTCGAGCACTTCGCTAAGGTGATTCACGAGCTCACCGGTCGCGACGTGAAGAACGTCCCTTCGGGCGGAGCCGCCGGCGGTATCGCGGCCGGACTTTACGGCGTGCTCAACGCGAGCCTCGAACCGGGCATCGATTTGGTGCTCGAGGCGCTCGGCTTCGAGCGCGCGCTCGGCGCGGCGGATCTCGTGCTCACGGCCGAAGGCTTCTTGGACGAGCAGAGCTTGCGCAACAAAGGACCCTGCGGCGTGGCGCGCTGGGCCAAGCGCAGGAGCGTGCCCGTGATCGCGCTCGCGGGCGGCATCGCAGACGACGTACGCGCCGCAGATTTTCCAGACTTCGCGGGCATGTTCTCGATCTGCCGTCGACCGATCACGCTC
>DASYCL010000722.1:0-3058 GCA_036500245.1 Polyangiaceae bacterium
AAACTACGCGGGGCAAAACTGCGCAGCGTGCCCGACGCAACCGATCACATGTCCGACTCATGCGCCACCTGCAGTATTTTGCGACCACGGCACGTGTGAGTACGTGACCCCCTGGCAATAAAGCGCGCACTTTCGCGCGTACTTTACAGAGGGCGAAAGGCGCGAAATAGTTAGCACTTGGCCCTCAAAGCGCGATCGGTCGTCGAGTGTCGGAATCTAGCGGGGAAGGTTTGGGAGCTAGCCGCGAGCGGCGAGACGCTGTCGGTCAAAAGTCCTTGGACCGGACAAGAGCTCGGTCGGGTCGGTTTGTCCGGCGCGGCAGACGTTGAAGCGGCGGTTTTAGCGGCGCGCGCCGCGCAACCGAATTGGGCGAAAACTCCGCTCAAAGAGCGCGTGCGTCCGCTCACCCGCTTTCACGAGCTCGTGACCAAACATTTGACGGAGCTCGCTGAAACCGTCTCGCTCGAGTCGGGCAAGACGCAGGCGGAAGCGCAGGCTGGGATTTTGCGCGGGCTCGAGGTCGTCGAGTTCGCGCAGAGTTTGCCGAACTTGGATCGTGGCGGCGCGCTCGAAGTGTCGCGCGGCGTGTCGTGCGAGTACCGGCGCGAGCCGCTTGGTATCGTGTGCGGCATCACGCCGTTCAATTTCCCGGCCATGGTGCCGATGTGGATGTTCCCGATCGCGCTCACGCTCGGCAATGCGTTCATCCTCAAGCCGTCGGAGAAAGTGCCGCTCGCGGCTTGTCGCTTGGGCGAACTGCTACTCGAAGCGGGCTACGCGCCGGGGCTCTTTTCGCTCGTGCATGGCGATCGCCGCGCGGTCGAGAGCTTGATCGATCATCCGGAAATCCGCGCGGTCGGCTTTGTCGGCTCCACGCCGGCCGCGCGCGCGGTGCACACGCGTGCCACGAGTCTCGGCAAACGCGCGCTCTGCCTCGGCGGCGCGAAGAACCATTTGATCGTCGCACCCGACGCGAACGAAAGCCTGACCGTGCGCGGCGTGGTCGATTCATTCACGGGCTGCGCCGGACAGCGCTGCATGGCGGGCAGCGTGCTCGTGGTCGTCGCAGGCGCCGAGCACTTCGTCGATCGAGTCGTCAGCGCGGCGAGCCAAATAAAGCTCGGTAGCCAAATGGGCGCGCTGATCGATGCGAGCGCGCGCGAGCGACTCAGCGCCGGTCTCGCGCAAGCCGAAAAGGACGGCGCGACCGTGCTGCTCGACGGTCGCGAGGCAGCAGTGCCGGCGGGTTATGAAGCGGGCAACTGGCTCGGACCGAGCGTGGTCGATCACGTGAAGGCCGGCATGCAGTGCGCCGAACTCGAGCTGTTTGGCCCGTTTTTATCGGTGATTCGCGTGAAGAATCTCGACGAGGCGCTGGCGCTCGACCAAACGAGTCCATTCGGTAACGCCACCAGCATCTTCACGCAAAGCGGCGAGGTCGCAAGCTACGTAGTGGAGCGTGCGACCAGCGGCATGGTCGGCGTCAATGTCGGCGTGCCGGTGCCGCGCGAGCCGTTTTCTTTTGGGGGTACCAAGGACTCGCGTTTCGGCCAAGGTGACATCACAGGTCCCGGTGGCGTCGAGCTGTGGAGCAACCTGAAAAAGATCACCACGCGCTGGGCGAAATCCGAAGACAAGAACTGGATGTCCTGAGAAGGAAAATTCGTGCCCGAAAAATCACCGCGCAAGAGACCCAAAGCGATCGTGCTCACGTCGCACCCCGGCGGGCACGGCCCGAAACCCATTCCTATCGTTTGGGGTGCCAGCGATCCGATGACGCGCGGCCCGTTGATCGGCACCGTGACCAACAAGGCGCAACGCAACGTGATCGGCACGCACGCCGGATCGTATTCGGTGTACCGCGCGGTGGCCGTCGCGGCGGGCGCGCTCGACCCATTGCGCAAGCCCGATCTCACGAACACGGCGCCGACGCACGTAATCGGCCCGCATGAAAGCTGGTTCGATCCTAAGAAAATTGTCTCACTCGATCCCTTCGGCGCGATCGTGAGCCAAGTTTTCGAGCCCTATTTCGCCAAAGGCTACGACATTCGCCCGACTATCGCCGTCACGCGCGCGCACATCCAATTGCCCGAATTGGTCGACGCGGTCGAAGCCGGGCGGCTCAAGGTGGATGGGCACGTGCTCAAAGAGCGTGGCTCGGTCGTCGTCGTGAAAGCGGCGCTCGAACCGGTTTGGTATTTGCCCGGCGTCGCCGCGCGCTTCGGCTGCGACGAAGCCGAGTTGCGTCGCACGCTGTTCGAGCACACCGCCGGCATGTTTCCCGAGCTCGTCACGCGCTCGGACTTGGAGGTCTTTTTGCCGCCGATCGGCGGCGCCACCGTGTACATGTTCGGCAACGTGTCCGGCATTGCCGACCCCGCGCAGCCGCTCGCGGTGCGCGTGCACGACGAATGCAACGGCTCGGACGTGTTCGGTTCGGACATCTGCACCTGTCGCCCGTACTTGGCGCACGGCATCGAGGAGTGTGTGCGCACCGCGCAGGCCGGCGGCGCGGGCGTCATCGTCTACAACCGCAAAGAGGGCCGCGCGCTCGGCGAAGTGACGAAATTCCTCGTGTATAACGCGCGAAAACGTCAAGCGGGCGGCGATCGCGCGGACCAATATTTTGCGCGCACCGAGTGCGTCGCGGGCGTACAAGACATGCGTTTTCAAGAGCTGATGCCGGACACGCTGCACTGGCTCGGCATCACCAAGATTGATCGCTTCGTGTCGATGAGCAACATGAAGCATGACGCGGTGGTGCGCGCCGGCATTCGTATCGAAGAGCGCGTGCCGATTCCGGACGAGCTCATCCCGGCGGATGCGCGCGTGGAGATGGACGCCAAGATGGCCGCGGGCTACTTCACCGAAGGCGCTGTGCCGGACGGCAACGAGCTCGCGAAAGCCAAGGGTCGCGGGCTCGAAGGGTGAGAGCGTGAGTCTCAGCGCCGACGAACTCGAATTCGCGTACTTACAAACTGCGCGCGCGATCCGCGAACGCAGTGAGCTCGTGTTCGACGCAGCAAGGCGCGACGAACTCGCGCACTTTCGCTTGGAC
>DASYCL010000723.1:0-20542 GCA_036500245.1 Polyangiaceae bacterium
GCATGCTTGCGGCATCGACAGCACAGGGGCGTTGCACTGCTGGGGTCAAGATTCGGTCGGACAAACCGAACCGCCGAGCGGAACTTTCATGGTCGTCACTTGTGGGATCGAACACGCCTGCGCGATCGCGACTGACGGCCATGTCGAATGCTGGGGCGCGGGCTCGAAGCCGCCGAACGACGCGAAAGACAATTTCGGGCAAGCGATGCCGCCGAGCGGCAGCTTCAAATCGCTATCGGCCGGCTATTACCACACGTGCGGAATCGCTAGCGATGACACCGTGAAGTGTTGGGGAGCTGGCACAACGTCGAGCGACTGCGCGGGGCTGACTGAGTGCGGGCAAGCCATGCCTCCGAGCGGCAAATTTCAAGAAATCGCCGGCAACTACACGAACAGCTGCGGCATCCGTGCGGACGGCACACTGACCTGCTGGGGCTCGAACACCGGCAACCGCTCGACCCCGCCGAGCGATTTTCAATAAAAACGCGGCTACTCCGGCAACCGAGCGTTTCCTTGCCGAACGCGACGTCGTCGATCCGAGGTTGCGCGCTTCGAAGCCGAGGTCGATGCGCTCGAAGCCCCCACGCGGGTGAGCTGAAGCGCGACAAGCGAACGTAAACGCGTGCAAGAAAATGAGCGCCGCGCTGAGCGTGCTCGCCGTGTGGTCGCGCGCAAAAGAGCTATCCTCCTTCGATGCGTATTGCGGTTCTCGATGACTACCACCACGTGTTCAATGACGATCGCGCGATCTTGCGCCTGAGGCGGCAAGCAACCGTCGATGTGTTCAGCGAAAAGCTCGCTTCGCACGCGCCGCTCCGCGGATATCAGGCGTTGATCGCGCTGCGCGAGTGAACGCGTTTCGACCAGGCTTTCTTCGCTGCGGTGCCCGGCCTCGAGCTCATCGCTCAGACCGGAAATCACGCCTATCACGTCGACGTCGCAGCCGCGACGAAAGCGGGCGTGCTCATCTGCATGGGCTCGTCGGACATGGCGGCGATGACGGACATAACCGCTTCCACCGTCGAGCTGACTTTCGGACTGATGCTCGCGCTCTTGCGGCACATCCCGGAAGGCGATCGCGCGATCCGGAGCGGCGAATGGCCCGGCCCGCTCGGTCGCACGCTGAAAGGCAAACGGCTCGGCATTCTGGGGCTCGGCCGCATCGGGCGCGAGGTCGCACGGATCTCCCAGGCATTCGGCATGGAGGTGCTGGCGTGGGGGCCCACCTTGACCGATCAACGCGCCGCCGAAGCAGGCGTGCAGCGTTTGGAACTCGATGCCTTGCTCGAAGCATCCGACATAGTCTCGGTCCATCTCAAGTCGAGCGATCAGAGCCGAAATCTCCTCGACGAAGCTCGCCTGCGTCGGCTTGGTCCCAAATCGTTCTTGGTGAATACGGCGCGCGGCGCGATCGTGGATGAAATGGCGCTCGCCAAGGTGCTCGAGCAGCGAGCGCTCGGCGGCGCGGCCCTCGACGTCTTCACTTCAGAGCCGCTCCCTGCCGGGTCGCCGCTGCGAAACCTCGACAACGTCGTGCTCGCACCACACCTCGGTTGGCCTGCCGATCTCACGTACCGCACGATGGCCGAAGCGGTCGTGCAGATCGTAGAAGCTTACATGGCCGGATCACACGAGCGAGCAGTGAACCCCGAAGCGCTGGAACACCGCGCTGAAAAATAGACTGCGCGGCAAATAGCGGCTGCTGAAGGCAACCGCCAAGGCGCCACGGGTCGCCAAGACTCGCCAAGATTTTTTGGGGGGCGTGGGCGCGGTGACGCTCGCGGGCAAGTGCTGCG
This sequence comes from Polyangiaceae bacterium, assembly GCA_036500245.1. GTDB lineage: Bacteria > Myxococcota_A > Polyangia > Polyangiales > Polyangiaceae > PMG-095. The sequence goes on from DASYCL010000723.1 coordinate 1,797, forward strand.
CGTCGCGCTGCTCGTTGCGCGAGTGCAAAGTAAGTCCCAGTTGGTCCAGTTGGGACTTACAACCGAATTCCGGCAACGACGATGAGCGGCAGCAACGGCTTCCGAAGGCAACCGCCAAGGCGCCAGGGTCGCCAAGACTCGCCAAGATTTTTGGGCGCGTGGGCGCTGTGACGCTCGCGGGCAAGCGCGGCGCGCCGCGATGCTCACTGCGCGAGTGCAAAGCAAGTCCCGGTGAGCCTGTCACCTATGTGCCCGGTCAGAAACGTCACCCATCTTCTCGGTTGCATCGAATCCAAATGACGTTTCACGCCGCACGGCGCGTCACACCACTCAACCCAATCCCGCTTGACGACTCTTGGCGCCTTGGCGGTGAATCTCGATTCGTGTCCCGCCGCACTCCGCCGCTGCCGTGCCGAAAAGCGCGGCACAGGAGCACCCCCCAAAAAACTTTGACCCGTGTTTTGTGCGGGAAAGTCGGCTGAAACGGACGGGATCGGTGATCAGGTTTCTGGAGCGGGGACACAGGTTCTTCGAGGCCGGACACTAACGGCCAAGATCGCAGAAAAACTGCCGCTCTCAGATCGTCATTGGTGGTGCGCGGCTGAAGAATTTTCGATTCCGGCTGGCGGCGTCCATTCCGTACGTCGAGCCGGTTTGTCCTGGTGCATTCGAAAAATGGGTTCGAACCGAGTCACGGCGCGCAGGGCCGAAGCATGTTGAAGCGAGTCACCATTGCCCTCACCACGCTCGTGCTCGCGAGCTCACTGCACGCGACACGCGCGTTCGCTGCGAGCGACGCGACGGACACGGACGACGCCGACGAGGACGCGACCGCCAAGCCCGACAGTGCCAAGCCGGAAAAGGCGAAGCCCGAGAAAGCGAAGCCCGAGCAGAAATCCGAAGACGCGCCGGTCGAGTCAGAAAAAGCAGCGAGCAAAGCAGCGCCACCGCCGGCCGCTGAAGTCGCGCCCGTCGCGCCGCCGAACGACGAGTTGCCGCTCACCTTGCACTCGAACGGCTGGAGCGCGTCGATTTACGGCTTCGCCGAGCTCGACATCATGGATGACTCGAGCCAGAGCTTCATCGAAGGCAGCTTGAACAATACGCTCGCGCGGCCGAACACCGTCGCGGGCGACAATCCGCGCGTGCAATTTACGGCGCGCAACTCGCGCCTCGGCTTCAAGATCGGCGCGCCGGAGTGGAACGGAATCAAAGCTTCGGCCGTCGTCGAGCTCGATTTCTTCGGCGACGAAGCGGCGACCGTGCGTCAAGACGCGGGCTACACCAATGGCCCGATCCGCATGCGTCACTACTACGCCAAAGTAGAGACGCCCGTGGTCGACGTGCTCGCCGGGCAATATCACGATCTCTTCGCCTGGGGCGGCGCTGGGTTTTATCCGAACTCGGTCGCGTTCTTGCCGCTCATGGGCGAGATTTACCATCGCAACCCGCAGCTTCGGATTTCAAAGACGTTCGCGAGCTCGGCCGCGAATTTCGAAATCGCCGTCGCCGCAGTGCGCCCCGTGCAGCGCGACGCCGCGGCACCGGACGGACAAGGCGGGCTCCGGCTCGCGATCAACGGTTGGCGCGGCGCGAGCGCGCCGGGCGCGAGTCGGCCAGTGTCGGCGCCGGCCGCGATCGGCATCTCCGGCCTCGTGCGCCGCTTCTCGGTCACCGATTTTTCGCCCACGCCGGCCAATCCTCAAACCGCGACCGGTTGGGGCGCCGCGGTGAACGCATTCATTCCGATCATTCCGGCGCCCGCGAACGATCTCGGTAACGCGCTCTCCTTCACCGGTGAATTCACGACCGGCGCGGGCATCTCTGATTTGTATCCCGGGCTCTCCGGCGGCGTCGGGTTTCCGCAGTTGCCGAACCCGAACAATTTGCAAGCAGTCCCAACCTACACGCCGAACATCGATCCGGGCATCGTCACCTTCGATGCGAGCAATCGCGTGCAACCGATCCACTGGAGCGCGCTCGTGTTCAACGCGCACTATCACTTGCCGATCGCGGACGGCAAAAAGCTCTGGGTGTCGGGCACCTATTCGATCTTGAAGTCGAACAATGCGCTCGAGCTCACGCCGCTCGCGGGCCGCGCGTTCGTTTGGGATCGCGGCCAATACTTCGACGCGAATTTGTGGTGGGGCGTGACGCCCGCCGCCCAAGTCGGACTCTCGTTTCAGCGCATGCAGCAGACGTTCGGAGACGGCACGGCTTCGCACAACAACCGCGGTGAAGGCGCCTTTTATCTGTTTTTCTGAAAAAGCTTTGGAGAAGAAAATGCAAAAACGACACCTTGCTGTACCGGTTTTTCTAGGCTTCGCTGGACTCGCGATTAGCGCGTGTAGCTCGTCCGATCCTGCGCCGATCACCATGCTCGGGACCACGTCTTCCTCGGGTTCGAGCTCGACCTCCGCGGGTTCGACTTCGACGAGCAGCGGCGGATCCCAAGCGACGGGCTCCGGCGGTTCGAGTGGCAGCTCGACGACCAGTGCCGGCAATAGCAGCGGCGGCTCGACGGGCAGTGCTGGCAGCGCAGGCACGACCGGTAGCGCCGGCTCCGCTGGCAGCGGCACTGCCGGCGGCGGTTCGACGCTCTCCGACGGCTGCAACAAGCCGCTACCCGCATTGGTCACGCCCGGCCAATGGTCGGACCTGGCCGACCAGGCGCAGCAAGCCGGCAAGCCCGCGCCCATCGACGTGCCATGCGATGGCGTGAACGCGACGCCCGCTTCGACGGCCACGCCGTGGGATGCCCCGCCGTGCACGAGCATGGTCGAGAAGCGCGGCTACTGGGTGTACGTCAACAAAAACTACGATTCGAGCAAGCCGAGCAAAGTGATCTACGAAGGCGCGGGCTGTGACGATCCGAGTCCCGCCGACGGCGGCACGTCCGGCTATCCGTATCAGCAAGCCAACGCGGACAACTCCGATCCGCAGGTGATCCAAGTCGGCCTCGATTACAGCCGAAAAGACGAGTGCTACGACAACGCCAATCCGACTTCGAACGACTTCAAGTACTTCCCGATCGTCCAAAAAGCGATCGAGGACAACTTCTGCGTCGATAAAAAAGAGGAAATGTACTCGGGCTACAGCTCGGGTTCATGGCTCGGCAATCAGTTCAGCTGCGCCTTCCCCGACACGTTCCGCGCAATGGTGCTTTCGACCGGCAACGAACCGCCGCAACAACCGATGTGCGCGGCTCCGACGCACCCAATCGCGACGATGATGCTGCACGACCTGAACGACACCATCAACACGTACTCGGGCATGCTGCCCGCGTGCTCGCGCGTGTTGAAGCTCAACGGCTGCACCACGACCACGTGCGATCCGACGAACATGTCGACCTTTACGGCGTACAATTATCCGACCAACATCGGCGTGCCGCAGGGGACCCAGTGCGTCTCGTTCAACGGCTGCCCGATGGACGCGCCCGTCGTCTGGTGCACGACGCAGCTCGGCGGCGTCGCCCTCCACGACCATTACGCGGACGGCCAATCGCCGTGGATTACGCCGCTGTTCTGGAGCTTCTTGAGCAAGTACTGAGTCGTCGGCTTCATCGAGGTCAAAGCAAGCAATGCGATTCGTAGGCGGTACAACGTCGGTTTGGCTGGCATGGGTCATGCCGGCGTTGTTCGCGCTTACCGCTTGCAGCTCGAAAGGCACGGAGGGCACTTGCGCGGCGGGCGCGACGTGCGGCGGCGGAAATCCCGCGGGAACGTGGGACGTCGCCGGACGTTGCGAGTACGCTGCCGCGCATCCGGATCAAGCGCTGAATCCGCAGGAGCAATCCGAAAACCCCATCTTCCCGAGCCTCACCCCGACGCAAGCACAGCAAACGACCGATGGCGATTGGTGCTCGGGCCTTTACTACACTCCCGCCGACAACCGCGCGCCGGACACGAACAGCAAAGTCAAAGCCGTCAATCTGTACCACGACGCGCCCGCGCTCACTGACGGCCAAGTCACCTTCAGCACGGACGCGAACGGCGCGCCGAGCACGTACAACGTGTCGCTCAATTTCGCGACCTACAACATCACGCACTTCGCGCCACTCTGCTTGCAGTTCTACGGCGCGACGCCGAGCTGCGGGGATTTGGCCACAAATCTCGCCGACTTCTACGCGCAAGCCGCGGGCATGGACAGCTCGACGCCGCCCAACCCGAATCCTCCGGGCTACGAAAACATTGCCTGTCAACCCACGCCCGACGGCGGCTGCGATTGCGGCTACGACTACAAAGTGCGTCTCGCGGACAGCGGCGCTTGGAGTTTCTCCGGCACGGTCATCACCGAATCGAGCGCGCCGAGTCAGTACATGTACAACGGTAAGCTCGTCGGCACCGAGGGCACGAGCGGACTGATGGTCGCCTCCACCTGCCAGAGCGGCGATACACTCACCCTCACGGGTTACAACGGTCAAAGCCTCTCGAACGCGCCCGGCCTCCGCGTGCTCACGCTGACGCGGCACATGTAACCATGATCTCGGGTTTGAAATTGGGTTGGGGGTTCAGCCTTGCGCGAGGGAAAGCAGCGCTGTTTACCGCAGTTTTTTGCGCGGTCGGTTGTAACGGCAAAGGCGTCGCCGGGGATTGTCCGGATCAGCCGGCTTGCGGCGGAGATCCCTCGGGCGTCTGGGAGGTCCAATCGGAGTGCCAGTTCGACGTACCGAAGGCGCCGCTCACGACTTCGCCGATTGCATCCGCATACATGACGCCGCAAAGCCCCGCGCTCGCGAGTGGCGGCGCGCCGCCGACCAACTCCGGCGATTGGTGCTCCGGTCTCGTCTATTTGCCGCCCAGCTCGACCAACACGAATCCGCTCGCCGGGATCGCCTTCTATCAGCCGCCGCTCGATTTCAGAGAGGGCAACGTCACGTTCACCGCGTCGGACGATCCCACGCAGCAACTCTTTCAATTCACGGTCGCGATCACGTCAGGTCCGCAGCTCACGCATTTTACGCCGGCATGTCTCCAAGCGTATGGAGCAAATCCGTCGTGTGACGACCTCACGGCGGGGCTCATTGCCGAAGGCACCTCGGTGAACTACCAGAACCCGCAGTGCACGCTCGCGGCCGACCAAGGCTGCGATTGCAGCTACACGATCGGTGACACGAGCGGTGACAGCGGCGACTGGCGCATCATCGGCAACTCGATTTATCTCTTCAATTCGCCGTCCGGCAATCCGCCGCAGACGATGGACTACTGCGTGCAAGGGGACACCATGACCTTGAGCGGCAAAGACGGCTCGCACTTGAATGGCTCCGCGGGAGTGCGCTCGATGGTGTTGAAGAAGTGCGGGGCAAGTGGCTGTGGTGACTAGAGCTAGGACCGGACTTGGACTTGACTGCTGGTCTTGTCTTCAAGCTTTTATTGGCGCTCCGCGTATCAAAGTGCTTGGCCGCCCGCGCTTCTAGTAGCGCGACGGGCGCCTGTTCGGTCAGTTTTAACGTGGCCGCCCTTCTTTCGAAAACCGTGATCAGCCCGGCGAATCTGCTGCTTTGTACTATTTCCGGGCAGGCGAGCCCGATCCCTTCGCGCGCGCACCGGCGCGAAAGGAAGAGACCGATGAGATGAGCACTGGTTTCCGTGGAGAAAAGCCCATGTTGTGCAATTTGCGCGCAGTCGTATGCTGCCCGAATGCCGACTGACAGCTTTGCTTCTTTGTTCTCCAGCTCCGGCGGCGCCGATCGCGCCAAGCGCCGGCTCAGCCGCGGCGAAGTGTTGGACGCGACCGTGGTGCAGATCGCGAGTGACTTCGTGTTCGTCGATGTCGGCACGACCAGCGACGGCCGCATCCCGCGCGTGGATTTGCTCGACGCGGACGGCAAAGTGCGCGTCGCGGTCGGCGATCGCTTGCGCGTCAGCGTAGTCGAGCCGCGCTACGAAGGCTCGCTGCTCAAGGCGCTCGGCCAGTCCGCGCCGCCCGGCGAAGTGCCGCGCCCGGACGAAGTCTTGACCGGCAAAGTGACGCGCCTCGAGAAGTTCGGCATTTTCGTGGCCACGCCGAAGGGTGACGGCCTCGTGCCGCTGCGCGAGTTGCCGCTGCCGCCCGGTTCCGACCATCGCAAGCTATTCCCGATCGGCAAAGAGCTTCCACTCGTGGTGCTGGACGCGAACGCGCAAGGCAAATTGCGCTTCAGCGCCACGCGCGTTTCGCGCGTCGAGGAAGAGCAGAACTTCCGCGATTTCGCGGCTGCGAGCGCTGCGCCCGAGACCAAGCCGGAAGAAGCCGCCAAGGGCCAACCCCCCAAAAAACCAACCGCGACGTCCGGCTTCGGGAGCCTGGGTGATTTGATGCGCGAGAAATTCGGGATCGCTGCGCCGATGAACGCCCGGGAAAGCGCGGCGGCTGCGCCGGCCAAAGCCGCGCAGCCGCAGAAGCCGAGTACTCCGCCGCGCGCCGAGCGCAACGACGTGATCAGGAGGAAGCGCTGAGCGGCGAGCCTTGCGCCGACATCGCTTGCAACGCCGCGATGCGCTCGGGGATCGGCGGGTGCGAACGGAACAGCGCGCCGACTCCGCCGCCGTTGATGCCGAAGGCGGCCATCGACTTCGGGAGCATCGATTCTTCCTGCGTGCCGAGCTCGCGCAGCGCGGAAATCATCTTTTCGCGACCGGCTAGGTTCGCGCCGCCACGGTCCGCGCGGAACTCGCGCCAGCGGCTGAAGGCAGCGATGATCAGCATCGCCAAAAAGCCGAGCACCACTTGCGAAACCATCGTGGCGATGAAATAGCCGATGCCGCCGCCTCGACGATTGTCGTCGCGACCGCGCAGCGCGCCGTCGATGAGGCTGCCGATCACGCGCGAGAAGAAGAACACGAACGTGTTCAAAACGCCTTGCAGTAGCGTCAAAGTGACCATGTCACCGTTCGCTACGTGGGTGAGCTCGTGGCCGATTACCGCCTCGATTTCCGGGCGGTTCATGCGCCCGAGCAAGCCAGAGCTCACCGCGACGAGTGAGCTGTTTCGACTCGGCCCGGTTGCGAAAGCGTTTAGTTCCGGCGCGTCGTAAATCGCGACTTCGGGCATGCCGACGCCCGCGCGCGCGGCAAGCCGATGCACGGTCTCGAGCAGCCAGGCTTCTTCGGAACTGCGCGGCGTTTCGATTACCTTTGCGCCGGTCGTCCATTTGGCGATCCACTTCGAGGCGAGCAGCGAGATGAACGAGCCACCGAAGCCGACGATGCCGCTCATCACGACCAGCGGGCCCCAGTTCTGCATGAACGCGCTGTGGCCGAATACCCCGAGCGCGTTCAGCACATTGATGATGACGCCGATGGCGAACATCACCGCGAAGTTCGTCAAGATCAGGAGCCCAATGCGCTTGAACACGAAAAAACCTCCGGTCGGCGCGCGGTCGACCGACCGCAGGCCACGCCTTCCTGAGACATAAGCACCGAACCTTGCGCTGTAAAGAGCGCGGGGCCCGAGGAATATTCGAGTTTTTCGGATGTTTTAGGCGAAACCCACGAGCGGCGCGCTCGTTTTCGGGAATACGACTTTGCGCTCGATCAAGTCGGCGATGGTTTCGCGCAAAGTTTCGCCGGGATCGCGAGCCGTGAAACCGAGTTCGCGCTCCGCTTTCGCGGCGCTGCAGTACCAAAAATACTGGGCCATCTCGACGCTCACTTCATCGATCGGTGGCTCGCCGCCGATCGCGCGAATCGCTTTCGAAAACAAGCGATTGACGCCGATCGCGAGCGGGCGCGAGCGCGGCATGCCGAGGCTCGGCGCCTTCACGCCGGAGATGCGCTCGAGCCGTTGGAAGAACGCGGCTAGCGTCATGTTTTTCGCGTTCAAGAGGTAACGTTCGCCGGCGCGACCGCGCAGGAACGCGAGGTACATGCCCTGGGCTGCGTCCCGCACATCGACGAATGCGATGCCACCGCCGGGGATCGCTGGGATCGAACGATCCAAAAAGCGACGCACGTCACCGGTCGAAGATTCGCGCATGTCCCCCGGGCCGAGTAGGAGGCTCGGATTGGCCAAAATGACCTCGAAATCCGGGGGTTGATTGGCTTCGAGCGCTTCGCGTTCGGCGTAGAGCTTGCTGCGGTAATACGGCCACATCGCGACGAGCTCGAGCGGAGCGCGCGCGCTTTCGTCCGCGATCTGCTCGGAGTTGCCACTGACCGCAATGGTGCCACTCGTGCTCGCGACCACGACGCGACGCACGCCGGCCGCGCGCAACCCGGCGAGCGCCGAACGCGTGCCGAGCACGTGCGCGCGATGCAGCTCTTCGCCCGCGTCGCGATCGCGGGTGACTTTGCCGGTGGCGAGAAACGCGCCGTCACAGCCGCGCGCGCTGTCGGCGACCGCGTTTTCGTCGAGCACATCCAGGCGCTGAACCGGCATGCCGTCGACTTCACCGCCCGAGCGCGCCGCGAGCACCAGCTCGTGGCCTTCGCGCTTCAAGATCCGAACTAGGTGCGAACCCAAAAACCCAGTCGCGCCACCGACCCAGAATTTCCTCTGACCGTTCATCACATCTCTCTCTTCCTCTTCCTCTTCTCGCGCGCCGTCGCGCCCGATACGACCAGGGGCTCGCCTGCCCGGAGATAAAACAAAGCAGCAGACTCGCCGAGCTGATCACGGTTTTCGAAAGAGAGGCGAGTAACGAGAACTGACCGCCGCGCTTCGTGACACCCGAAGGGGTGAACAGGCGCCCGTCGCGCCGCTCGAAGCGCAAGCGGCGAAGCACTGTGCGCGCGCAGGGCAAAACATCCCAAACTCAGTTCCCGGTTCCCTGCAGCTGAAACGCCTTTTGAAAGGTAAAAAGCAGCTGAATATTGTTGGATTTGACCGCGCCCGCGACGAACTCGGCCGGCGACGGCGTGTACTGTTCACGCACGATGCGCGTGAACATCGCCGGCGTCGTCTTGAGCACGCAATCGGCGGGACTCTCGACTTTGCCCGCGATCACCTCGCAGGTGTCTTGCGTGATGCGCACGCTCCAGCGCTCGGTGTCGCCGAGTGAGAAATAGTAGCTCACCGGTTTTTCGACGCTGCCAGCGACGAAGCGCGTCTCGAGCTCGCGGAACACCGGCGCGAGCGTGCGATCTTCGATCACGAGCGGCGGCGCGACGACATCGCGCTGCTCGAGCGTCGACAGATCCAAGACCGAACCTTTCGACAGCTCGGTCACCGCGCGCTCGCAGAGCTTCGCGACGATGCGCGAGGCTTCGCTCATCGGCAACCCTTTGGTCAACCGCTTCAAGTCACTGACCAAGAGCGGCAAGCCGATGCGCGCTTGGACATCGCGCTGGCGCGGCACGGTGCTGCCTTTCGGCAACGCCGCATGCGTGCCGCCAAGCCAAACCGGCAGAATGTCCTTGTCATGGTGCAACGCCAAATGGCCGAGCGAAGCCTTGAATTCTTGAATCGTGCCGTCCGGGCTGCGCGTGCCTTCGGGGAAGAGCAGCACGGTTTTGCCTTGTTCGAGCAAATCGCCAGCTTGCCGCAATGCTTGCCGCAGCGAACCCGAGCGAGTCATTGGCACGAGGTTCGTGAAATTTTCGAAGTACGCTTTGCGGAAGCGATTGCCTTCGAAGAAGTAGTCCTGCGCCGCGAGCGAAGCGAGATTTTCGCCGTAACGACCGAGCGCATATTTGACGAGCCCCATGTCTAGATGGCTCGCATGGTTCGCGGCGACGATCGTGCTGCGATTTTGCGGGATGAACGCGCGACCCGTGACTTTGGTACGCAGCACCTTGTCGTAGAAGCTCATCTGCGCGCGGCCCATCCAGTGCATCGCGGCTTCGCGCAACACCGGCGGGATTTCGAGCGGCTCAGCATCCGCTTTTTCGATGCGACTCGTGCCGGCAAGCTTGCTCGCTTCGCGCGTCTCGCGCAGCACCGTTTCGACTTCGCCGATCGTCACGGCCGCGCTCACTCGCTCGGCGTCGAGCGAATGCCCGACTTGAGCTTCGAGCGCGACGAGTAACTCGAGCAGCATCAACGAATCAAAGGCGAGATCGCCGCGCAGGGTCATTTGCGGCACAATTTGCGCCGGATCGCGGCGAGCGATCGCTCCCGCCGCAGAGCGCACCAGGCCAGCCGCGCGATCGCGCGCGTCGTTCGCGTTCGCGCTTTGCGGCGCTTCCGCCGAGGTGAGCACGCGCTCGATCAGGCGACGCACTTCGCCGCGTTTGACTTTGCGCGTGGAAGTGCGCGGCAGCGGCGCGTCGAAGATCAGGGTCAGTGCGGGGCGTTGGTTTTGGGGCAAGCGCGAGAAGGCGTTGTCGAGTGCGGCGCGCACGCGTTCGTGACGTTTGGCGCGCGGCACTGCGTCGTCGATCTCGGGCACTGCGACGCAGGCCAAGCGCTCGCCCCCGCGCTGATCCGGCACGCCGAGTACCGTCAATTCTTTTACCTGTTCGAGCTGGCCGAGGCGCGCTTCGACGTCGTCCGGGTAAACGTTCTCGCCGCTCGACGCCACAACCACGTCTTTGGCGCGACCGACCAGCGTGAGTTGGCCTTTGCGATCGATTTTTCCGAGATCGCCGGTGCGCAGCCAGCCGTCAGTGAGCACGGCGCTCGTCGCTTCTTCGTCGCCTTCGTAGCCGAGCATCACGTTCGGGCCGCGCGCGAGCACTTCGCCCACGCCCTCGGCGTTCGGCGCTTCGATCTTCAATTCCACGCCCGGGATTGCCTTGCCGACGTGTCCGGACTTCGCGCGCGGACCGCCCGGCGCGACGCTCAACACCGGCGCAGCTTCGGTCAAGCCGTAGCCCTCGGCCAAATGCAAACCGAGGCCGGAGAACAAGTGATGCGTGCTTTGCGGCAACGCGGCGCCGCCGCTGACCAAGAATTTGAGGTGACCACCGAGCGCGTGATGCACCGGCCCAAACAGCAATTTGCCCGTGTCCACGCCGAGATTTTTGCCGAGTGAACGATTCAGCTCGATCGCAAAATCGAAAGCGTACGACGCGAACGCGCCGTGCTCGGCGATGCGCGCCGTGATCCGGCGCTCGAGCATCTCCCACAACGCCGGCACGCCGATCAGCGCGGTGATGCGGCCGGCTTGCAGCGTCTCGGTTAGCCGATCCGCGTTCAGCTCGTCCAAGTAGACGATGCGCGAGCCGCGCGAGAGCGGGAGGAGCATGCCGCAGGTGAGTTCGAAGGTGTGATGCAGCGGCAGCACGCTGAGCACGCGATCGCCCTTGCCGAGCGGAAACAACGGCGCGAGCGAAGCGACCAGCGAGGTCAGATTCTTGTGCGTGAGCTGCACGCCCTTCGGACGGCCCGTCGTGCCGCTCGTATAAATGAGCACGGCGACGTCATCCGGCTCGGCCGAAACCCCGAGGCCGATCGAGCCATTTTCAGCCATGGCGAGCAGATCGCAGAACGTGACTCGCGACGCCAGCGTTGGACCGAGTCGCTCTTTGACGCCGGTATCGGCAATGAAAATGCGCGCGCCGGATGCTTGCTGCAGATTCTCGGCGCTGGCCGCGTCGATGTTGGCATCGAGCGGAACCACGGTCGCGCCCGCCTTGAGGATGCCGAAAAAGTCGATCGACCAAGCGGGATGATTTTGCGCCGCGAGCAGCACGCGATCGCCGGGTTTGACGCCCGCTTCGATCAAGCGCGCGGCGCACGCGGCCGCGCACTCTTGCCACTCGCGGAACGAGAGCCGGCTCAGGCCTTCTTTCTCGGTGCGCTGCAGCGCGATCGCGAGCTCGAAGCGATCGGCCATTTCATCGAGTAGCGCAGGCAAGGTTTCGTGGCGCTCGGGCGCTTTCTTCGGTCGGCGAATGCGCTCTTCGATTTGCGGGAACACCCAGCGCTCGAGCCCGGGCACGTGCACGTCGAGGAACCACTCTCGCCAATTGATGCTCTCGGGCGACCAATCGACGAGCATTTGCTCGGCTTCGGACAAGCGAGCGTGCGCGGCGCGCGTGTTTTCGCACCGGAAAATGTAGTGAAATTCGCAGGTAAATGGCACGAACGCGCCGAGCACGTTGCCGACTTTGCGCTGCTGCTCCGAAAACTCGTAGACGAGCTTCGCCGCGGGTTTGAGCAATGGCGCAGCCGGACCGAGCGCGGCTTTCTTGAGCAGCTTCGACAAGGCTTTGCCTTGCTTGGCGATCGCGTGAGGGCCGTATGACTCGAATTGGCTCTTCGAGAGCATCGCGGCTTCCCAGTGCGACTGCAGGAACGAAATCACCGGGCCGCCCTTGCCCGTGCGCTGGAAATATTTGCGCTTGTAGAGGCCGCTGAGCTCGAAGAAGCGGCGCATCGTGCACGGGTTCGAATCGGTAGAGCCGAGTTGGTACACCGGTTTCGCCGTGCCTTCGAGCAATTCGCCGAGCGCGAGCGTGAGCCCGGCCGCGACCATGTCGCATGGAATCACGTCGAGGTAATTGTCGGAGCCCGGGATCTGCAGGCCGCCTTGGCGCACCACGAAGATCAGCGGCGCGCTCGTATTGATGCCTTCGTTCCAACCGGGGAACGGAAAATGCGAAGTCGATTCCACCACCGCGGGGCGCACAATCGTGAAAGGCAACCCAGAAGCTGCCGCGATCTGCTCGCCGATCGCCTTGGTATACGTGTAGGTGTTGGGAAAGCCCCAAAATTGGGCGCGTTCCATGCCCATTTCGGCGAGCCGCGCTTCGACGAATTTGCGTTTCACACGCCGCACTTCCGCTTCGAGCACCGAGCCACGGCCGGGCTCATTGCGCTCGAGCAGATTCTTTTTAGCTTCGTCGAGGAAGTGGCTTTGGCGGAACGCGTCGCTCGCGCGGTGACGTGCTTGCTCGATCACATCGAGGCACTCGGCGATTTCGCGATCTGGATCCCAATGCGAACGCTCGAGCTCGTCCGCCCGCGGAAACGGGAACAGTCGCGGATCGGTCTCGGGGATGTGACCCGTGCGGTTGCCCGCGACGTAACACGTGCTCGTGTGGAGCAGCGGCACATTGCCGAGATCGCGGGCGAGGGCGACCAAGTTCTGCACGCCGAACGCGTTCACTTCGAGCGCTTCATCGAGCGGCGGATCGAAGTCGACCACGCCGGCCACGTTGACGACGGCGTCGATGTTGCCGCGTAGATCGTCGCGCAGATCCGCGGGCAAGCCGCACATCGGCTGCACCACGTCTCCCGCGACGACCGTCAATTTACCGCGGATAAAGGCTTTGAAATGGTCGCCGTGCGCGGCGCGCAGCGGATCGAGCACCGCGCTCGGCTCGACGTCTTTTTCGTAGCGCTGTTCGACGCTGAGCCCCGCCTTCGTGCGCATCACCAAATAAATGCGTTCGAGATCCGGAAAGCGCGACAGCAAAAACGACCACCAGACTTTGCCGAGGAAGCCCGTGCCGCCGATCACGACCAAGCGCCGCCCACTCAACATCTTTTTCAGATCGAGCAGCGGCGCGCCGCTCGGCTGACGCAGCGAGCCTTTGCCGTTCGGCTTGTGCAGGCTCATCCCGCGCCCCCGTTGCTGGCGTGCGCGCCCGGCAAGCGCAGATCGCCCATCACGATTGGTGGCACCTTGAGCAAGGTGATGTCGAGCGAGCGGTTCTCCGCGCCCTTCGCGCGGTAAAGCGCATCTTCCATGCTGGGCGACGTTTCCCAGCCCAGCAATTTCGGAATGTACTCGTTGTCCGCACCGACGACGATCACGCGACCCAAATGCTGGCGCCCGTTTTCGCCCCAGTACCACATGAAAAATGGGTGCGCGGGGTGATACGCGTAGCCGGTGCGGAACATCTGAATGAACGCGGGATCGGCCGCGAATTTTTGCTCGTAGCGCGTGCGCAGCTCTTCGGCGTCCCGCGTTTCGGGCAAGAGCCGGTGCACGAAGTCGATGTACGGCGCGTGCTGTTCGTGATCGAATTTGTCCGTGCACGGATGCGTGATGATCAGCGTGCCGCCCTTCTTCACGAGCGGCGCGTTGCGGTACATGTTGAAGAGATAACCTTGCGCCAGCACCTGCACGAGCAGCGGATTCAAAAACGCGTGCACGTTGTACGGGCTGATGAACGGAATGCCCGTCACGAGCACGTCCGCTTGGCCTTCGATCGGCACGCAGTATTGATCGAAGTTGCGCGCGATCGTCTGTTCGTGCACCGCGTCCGTCGCGCCGGCGACCACGCCGGTGATCCCGTAAGGAGCCGGGAATTTGTCGAAGATCGCTTGCCGCGCGGGTTGCGGCAATTTGCTGGTCGCGAGCACGAGGCCTTTGAGCTTCATGCGCTCGGAGCTCGTGAGCTCGTCCTCGTTCTTGGTCAGGAACTCGAGTGAACGATCGAACATGCGGTTGTTCACCGTGGTTTCGATCGTGAAAATGTCGAGATTTTCGTGAGCCAAGCGGCCCATCAACTCGATGTCGGTCGCGAGCTGGGAGCGCTTCGGATCCATGTAGCTGTCCGAGGCGCGAATCGTCTTCGGGTTGTGATGCGGGCGCAGGCTCTTGTAGCTGCACAGCCCGACCGCGACCGACTTGTGACCGCCGTTCATGGCCACGAAATTCAGATTCACGTAAATGAGCAAATCGCTCTCGGCCGCGCGGCGGTTGAGTTCGAGCACATCACCGTGGCGCGTCGTGCCGATCACGACCATGTTGTTCTTGTCTTCGGCGTCGTGGTTGTAGAGCCGATCCGGATAGTAGGCGTCGAAGATTTTGTCGCCGACCATGTGCCGGATCTCGTGCGGCTTCATCCGGCGATGAATGCCGGTCGCGACGATCAACTCGACGTCATCGACGCCATAGTCCGCGAGCAAACTGAGTACGACCGTGAGCACGCGCTCACGCGCGTCCGGGCGCTTCATCGGCGGCAGTGGCACCGAAATGTCGTCGATCGCGATCGTCACTTTCATGCCCGGCTTGAGCTTCGCGTAGAGCGGCTCGCTGCCGAGTGGATGATTGAGCGCGTAGCGAATCGCGGCGTCCGGATCTTTGAGCGGCTCGGCCGGCGGCTTCGGGTAAATGCAGCGCGTGCCGGGCGGCAAATCCACTTCGACCAAACGGTCGCCGGAGAACAGAACGCGCGGCGCGCTGTCGCGCTCCAACGTAACGAGGCAGGGATGGTTCATGTCGATTGATTCAGATCGAAGCGAGGCCAGCTGTAGGCCTTTGCGAGGAGCGCCAAGCGTTTGTCGGGGTTCACGGCGGCGGGATGGCCGACGACGCTCAGCATCGGCACATCGGAGTAGCTGTCGCTGAACGCGAAGCACTCGCCCAAGTCGTAGCCTTTGGCTTTCGCGTGCTCGCGGATCAGCCGCGCTTTTTCCGGACCTGCGACGACGGGCTTCAGCAATTTGCCGGTCGCGATGCCGGCTTTCATCTCGAGCCGATTGCCGATCACTTCGTCCGCACCGAGGAAGCGCGCGACTTGTTCGAGCACGACTTCGAGCGCGCCCGAGACGAGCACGACTTCGTGACCTGCGGCGCGACTCTTTTCGACCAAGGCTTTTGCCGCGGGATAAATCGCGGGACGAAGGACTTGCTCGAAAGCGTCTTCCGCCAGCAAGACCATGCGGTCTTCGCTCATGCCCTTGTAGCTCGCGAACAAGAGCTCGTTGAAGGTGCGTCGATCCAAGAGCTCCGCGAGCGCCATGCGCGGCGCGCCGAGCAGCGCTCGGCCGAGGCGCATCACGGTTTGCACCGGCGTGCCTTGGTTGACCAAGTAGTAGAGCGTCGGATGCACCAAGTTGCTGGTGACGAGGGTGCCGTCGACGTCGAAGTAACAGGCTGCCAAAGTTGAACGCTTCGCTAGGGTTAGGTCGGATTCGTTGAGTCGAATGATCCGCTGGTCGAGCGGCCGACCGGCGGGGGCGCATTCTACACATGAGCCGAGACAAAACGGGAGTCTTGCTGCGTGGGCAGCATGGCGCGTCGCGTCGCTGTGTAGGCAAGCCGCAAAAAGCCCCCAAAACGCCAAGCTCCGCCGCGCCTGGCTCAACCCCAAAAAGAAACCGTGAAACTCCTGTAAGGAAGAGGCGTGAAGTGGATCGCGAGTGCGGCCGAGCTCTCGGCCTTGAACGAGGCGCTGCTCGATGCGAGCACGCTCTATCTCGACACCGAATTCGAATCGAATCGCTCCGGCACCGAGCTCTGCGTGCTGCAGATTTCGAACGGGCGCGAGATCTTTTTGGTCGACGCGATCACGCTCCGCGATTTGAAACCGCTCGCGCCCGCGTTCGAACGCGCGGCGCTGTGGGTGCTGCACGCCGGGCAGCAAGACGTGATGCTGCTTGCCGAGCGCTTGCGCATCACGGGCAAACCAAGCGTGTTCGACACGCAGATCGCTTGGTCTTTGAGCACGGTCGAGCACAGCGTGTCGCTCGCGTACGCGCAATTTCGCGCGCTCGGTCTGCGCTCCGGCAAAGCGCACCAAGCCGACGACTGGGTGCGCCGCCCTTTGCCCGCCTCGCAACTCGCCTACGCCGCGGCGGACGTCGAACACTTGCCGCGCTTGCACGCGTTCCTCGCCGCGCGGCTCGACGCGCTCGGACGCAGCGAGCTCGTGCCGATCGCGTCCGCAGAAACGGTGTGGGCGGAGCCGAAAACGGCGGCGCTCCTCGCGCTCGATTCGTTTCGCAACGCTTGGCAGCTCGATCACCGCGGGCAAGCGGCGCTACGCTATCTGATCGATTGGTTCAATGCTCTCCCCGAGCGCGAACGCGAACAAGCACCCGAAAACAAAACCTTGCTCGCGATCGCGGGGCGTTTGCCGACTTCGCTGCAAGATCTGGAACGGATCAAAGGCGTACCGCGAGGCTGGTCGCGTGAGCTCGGGCCTGAGTTGGTCGCGGGGCTCACCAAAGCGGCACAAGACGCGAACGGCGACGGCTTCGTGCCGATCGATCCGCCGGCGTACGCCACCAAGCGCGAGCTGCGCGTCGATGGCTGGCTCGCGGCGGCGCGCGCCGAACTATGCGTCGCGCTCGAGGTCGCGCCCGAGCTCGCCTTACCGTCGCGGATCATGAAACTGCTCCGCGCGCATGCGCTCACGCTCGGCACCGCCGGACTCGGCGACGCGCTCGACGGCTGGCGCAACGCCTTGCTTGCGCGCCCGCTCGCGGATTTCGCGGCGCGTTTCCCGCTCGAAATCTGAACCTCCGCGCTCGCACTCTCGAGTCCCGGCCGAACGCGGCTATAGTAGCGCCTTGACCAACTCTGAAGCCCTCACCCGCGGCGTGCGCGTCAAAGTCGAAGCGCGCTATTCACCCGATCACTCCGAGCCGCGCCGCAGCGAGTGGTTCTTCCTCTACACCATCACGATCGCCAACGAGGGCGAAGCGACGGTGCAACTCTTGAACCGTCATTGGGTCATCACCGACGCCAACGGCCTAGTCGAACAAGTGCGGGGCCCCGGCGTGGTCGGGCACCAGCCCGTGCTTCGTCACGGCGAGAGCTTCGAATACACCTCGGGCTGCCCACTCAAAACCCCCTTCGGCTCGATGCACGGCACGTACGAAATGTCGCTCGACAACGGCGAACGCTTTCTGGCCGAAGTCGCGCCGTTCGCGCTACGCGAACCGGGCGCGTTTCATTGAGTTGATGCCCCCAGCGTAGCGCGGCGCAATGCGGCGGCGTGCTCGCTCCGCTGCGCGCGCCGGTGCCCCAAACGCGGCGCCGCAGCTCTTCAAGCAACTATTGATGGTCGCTGGAGTCGAACGCTATTTTCAAATCGACGCGGCGCGCGCTCGGCATCGAGTTCGCCACGACTCCGGGAGACGCGCTCCTGCTTTTTAGCGCTGTGTCCGCACAGATTGCACACGTCACGCACTCCGTGCGCGCACTGTGTGGCGAAGCGCTCGGCTCGTGCGAACCAGATTCGTTTCGCTTTTGCTGGGTCGTCGACTACCCGATGTACGAACGTGACGAGAAGAGCGGGCAAAACGTATTTTCACACAACCCGTTTTGATGCCCCGAGGCGGACTCGACGCGCTCGCCGGGGATCCACTCGCCGTGCGCGCGTTTCAATACGATCTCGTGTGCAACGGCGTGGAGCTCTCGAGCGGCGCGATCCGGAACCACGACCCGAGCGTCATGGTGCGCGCTTTCGAGCTCGCGGGCTACGCGCGAAGCGAGCTCGAACGGCAATTCTCCGGCTTATTTCAGGCCTTTCACTATGGCGCGCCGCCGCACGGTGGGCTCGCACCGGGCATCGATCGCATGCTGATGCTGCTCGCCGATGAACCCAACATCCGCGAAGTGATCGCGTTTCCACTAACCCAAAGAGCGGAAGACTTGCTGCTCGGCGCGCCGTCGAGCGTCAGCGAAGCTGCGCGAGCTGCACCTGCTCAGCTGATCACAGACGCGCGATCCACTCGCCGATGTCTTGCAACGGCAGTGTCATCGAGGCGACGCCGGCGCGCACGGCGGAGCCGGGCATGCCGTAAACCACGGCAGTAGCTTCGCTCTCCGCGATCACGATGCCCCCGGCTTCGATGATCGCGCGTGCGCCCTGCACGCCGTCATCACCCATGCCGGTGAGAATGACGCCGATCGTTTTTTTGCCGACCGCGCGCGCGACACTCGCGAGCAAGCGATCCGCGCTAGGCACGTAACGATCGCGCTCTTCCGGCGGCTTCACGCGCAGCCGAAGTGGGCCCTTCGCTGGCATTTCGAGCTCCATGCATTGCCGGCCCGGGCACACGAAGCCGAGCCCCTCGGACAAGACATCGTAGTCGGCGGCTTCGGCGACGCGCAGCTGGCTGCGACGATCCAGCCGCTCGGCGAACGTGCGCGTGAATTTGTCGGGCATGTGCTGCGCGATCACGACCGCAAATTTCGC
>DASYCL010000724.1:0-4676 GCA_036500245.1 Polyangiaceae bacterium
AAATACATCGACCTGACGCGCTTCGAACGCATCCACGACTTTTTGCCGATCGACCGTCGTGCCCGTGAGTTCGACTTGCGCAATGTTGCGCTCTTCGAGGCCAGCCGAGAGCAACGCCAGCATGCGCGTGAACTGCGAAAAGACGAGCACCCGTCGGCCCTGTTCGAGCTGCGTCGTGAGTAGCTCGAAAAATAGCTCGAATTTGGCTGAACTGCGCACCTGGCGCGCGGACGGCGTGCTCACGAGCCGCGGATCGCAGCACACTTGGCGGAGCTTCATCAGCGCATCGAGGATCGCGATCGTCGAACCCGGGATGCCCTTTTTGCGGATCGCGGTGCGCACTTCGCTGTGTGCGGCAGCGCGAATGCTCTCGTATAGTTCACGCTGATCGCCCGAGAGCTCGACCGGTCGCACGAGCTCGGTCTTCGGCGGCAGATCGCGCGCGACATGCTCCTTCATGCGCCGCAAAATGAACGGCGCGACCGCGGAGCGCAGCGCCGCGAGCTTTTGCATATTGCCGTCGCGTTCGATTGGCACGCGGAACGAGCTTCGAAAGCGATCCGCGTCGCCCAAGAATCCCGGCATCAAAAAATCGAACAACGACCACAGCTCTTCCAAATTGTTTTCGACCGGGGTGCCCGATAAGCACAACCGGTGGCGCGCCGAGAGCGCGGAGACAGCCTTGTTGATCTGACTGCGCGGATTTTTAATCGCCTGGGCTTCGTCCAAAATCAAAAGGTGAAACTCACGCTCGCGAAAATGCTCCAGATCCCGCAGCAATAGCGGATAGGTCGTGAGCACGACGTCCGCTTGCGAGAGCTCGCGCCGACGCGCTTCGCGCTTCGGACCGTGCAGCACGAGCAAGCGCAAGTGCGGCGCGAATTTCTTGAACTCGCGCTGCCAATTGCCGATCAAACTCGTGGGCATCAAAATCAAATTCGGCGCGCCCATGCGCCCGGATGCCTTCTCGGTCGAGAGGTGCGCGATGGTTTGCAGTGTCTTGCCGAGGCCCATGTCGTCCGCGAGCACGCCGCCCACGTCGCAGTCGACCAAATGCTGTAGCCAGTCGAGTCCTTCTTGTTGGTAGGGGCGCAAGGTCGCGTTCAGCTCGGCTACCGGTTTGCCGGGTTTCGGCTGTTTCGCTTTGCCAATGGCGCGGCCGCGCTTTTGCACGTCGCTGTCGCCGCCCCAAAGTAACGTCGCGGCGTCACCCAGCGCTTGATCCAATTTCGCGACCGAGCCGGCGCGCGAACCCGGAAAGCAGAGCGCGCCGTCCACCGCTTCTTCGCCGCGGTAAAGCTCGAGCAAGACCTGCAGCACCGAGCGCAGACGCTCGGGTGGCACCGGCAAATAGCGGTTTTCTCCGAGCGGAACCACACGGAAGCGCGCCGGCATTCGCAGCAGCGCCTCGAGACTGGATGCGTCCGAGCAATCCTCGAGTAGCTCGAGCAGCGCGGGCACGAGGTTCACGCGCTTGCCCTCGATTTCGATCCCGAGCTCGAGGCTGAACCAATCGCTGCGATCCTCGTTCGAGTCGACATTGGCGTACCAAGGCACGTCCGGTGAAACGACTTGGTATGGATAGTCAGCCGCGATCTCGATCCTGAAACCGAGACTCTCGAGTTGTGGCAAAGCATACGCGGTGAACGAGCAAAGCGTGTGCACGTTGCCGCCGATCTGCACGACGTAGTCCGCCTGCGAATCGAGATCCGGCGCGTAGCCCGAGGCGCACTCGACCTCGACCGCGCCGAAGCCTTCGAGCATGCACTGCGCGCGCGCCTCGCCCGCGAGCTCGCGCTCCACGAGCGCGAGCGCACCGGCTTGTCCGACGAAGAAATGCTTGCGCCGATCGGAGGCGCGAATGCGCGTGCCGGCGTACTCGAACGAGAGCGCGAGCACGGGCACGTCCATTTCTTCGTCGATCGGGCCGTCCTCGTCCACTTGCTCGACGCCCATGCGTTCGACGAACAAGCGCACGCAAGGCACGAACGGAATGCCCTGCGCGGGCGCGGCTTGAGAGGAAGCTTCGGCAAACAAGAGCTGAGCCCTTCGTTAGATCAAACTCTTGAACATTTGTCGATCCCTCATCTGTTCAGGCTGAAAAAGCATACTTCAGCCTACATTTCATCGACTCACGGCCAAGCACCGGAACTCCCTGTCGTTATTGTGCTGTTTGACAGAATTATCTGTGAGTGACACCATGTCGAGATGGTTGACGATCTGGCATCAGCGCCTGACGACTTGTCTCCAGGCTCGAGCCCAGCGCCCGGCGGCGAGGGCCTCACCGTGCTCGTCGTCGACGACGAGGCGAGCAACCTCGCGTCGCTGGAGAAGATCTTTCAGCGCGAAGGCATGCGCGTGTTCACGGCCGATGGCGCGAAGAGCGCGCTCGAAGTCGTGCGCCGTCATCGCGTGCAAGTGGTGCTCACTGATTTGATGATGCCGGGCACGAGCGGTGTGGAGTTGCTCCGCGCGCTCAAAGAAGTTTCGCCCGACACCGAAGTGGTGCTGATGACCGCGTACGGCACGGTCGAGACCGCGGTGCAAGCCATGCGCGACGGCGCGTACGATTTCGTCGAGAAGCCGCTCAAGCGCATGACAATAGTGAAGAGCGTGCGCAAAGCCGCCGAACGCCAGTCGCTCGTGGCCGAGAATCGCTCGCTGAAACAAGAATTGAAGCTGCTCACCACGCGCGAAATCGTCGGCCAAAGTCCGGCGCTGCGCCGCGTGCTGGACGTCGCGACGCAGGCTGCTCCGTCGAGCGCGACCGTGCTCATCCTCGGTGAAAGCGGCACTGGCAAAGAGCTGATCGCTCGCTACATCCATTCGAAGAGCGGCCGCGCATCGGGGCCGTTCGTAGCCGTGAATTGCGCGGCGATCCCCGAGAGCATTTTGGAAGCAGAGCTGTTCGGTCACGAGCGCGGCGCGTTCACCGGCGCGGTCAGCAAGCGCGAGGGTCGCTTTGCGCGCGCGCGCGGCGGCACGCTATTTCTCGACGAAATCGGCGAACTCAGTCCGGCAGTGCAAGTCAAGATTTTGCGCGTGCTGCAGGAAGGCGAGTACGAGCCGGTGGGCGGCCACACCGTGAAAGCGGACGCGCGCATCGTCGCCGCCACCAACCGCGATTTGGTTTCGGAGGTCGATGCTGGGCGCTTTCGCGAGGATCTCTATTATCGCCTGAACGTGATCGCGGTGACGGCGCCTGCGCTGCGCGCGCGTCGCGAAGACATCCCGCTCTTGGTCGATCATTTTTTGGGGGTGTACTGCACGAAAAATGGTCGGCCCCGGCTGACGGTACCGAGCGACGTGTTGCGCAAGCTGATGGACTATTCGTGGCCGGGCAACGTGCGCGAGCTCGAGAACGTGGTCGAGCGCGCGGCCGTGCTCTGTCGCGGGGACGTGCTCTCGCTCAGTGATTTGCCGGACGCAGTCGCGAGCGCGACGCCGCGTCCGCCGTCGGAGCTCACGTTCGCGATCGGTACGCCGCTCTCCGAAGTCGAGCAGCGCATGATCCGCGATACGCTTTCGCACACCGGCGGGGACAAGTCGCTCGCCGCGCAGCTGCTCGGAATTTCGACGCGCACGATTTACCGCAAGCTCGGAGAGACCGAATGAGCCGGCCACATCCGCGGGCTTCGGCCCCCGTGAGCGAGCGGACTTTTGACAGTTTGTCGCTGAGCGCTGGTCGAGCCGAAAAAGCTTGCCAGCTTGGCGCGCGGAGGTGCGAGTTCGTGCCGGAAAAGCCATGGGAATCCGCAGGTTTTTCCGCTAAGGAGCGCTGGCACAGCTCTCGCTAAAGGTGTTTCGGACCCGTGGCTTTCGACATCCTGATCAAGAAGTACTTCGCCGGCGTGGTGCTGGCGTTCGTCGCGCTGGCGGCGTACTTCCAAGCCGAAGGCGCAACGCAACTGTTCGGCGCGGCCCTCGCCGTGTCGAGCTCGAGCGCGGGTGTGCCGGGAGCGCCGCTCGCTCCGCCGCTGCCGACTCGCGATCGACGAACGGCCGATCCGATCATCAATCGCAATCCGTTCGACTCCGTCACTGGCCCGGTGACTCCGGGCATCGGTGGCATCGATATTCCGGTGCCGAGCAAGAGCCCGGTCGACAACTCCGACCCGCTCGCGGCTCCGCCGTGCGACAGTCCGCAAGTCTTCATCGTCACCGAGTCGACCGATCCGCTATGGTCGGTGGCGGCCCTGCAAGCGCCCGGCGATCCGCGCCCGCGCATGCACCGCGTCGGCGATGACGTCGCGGGCAAGCACGTCGAGTTCATCGGTTACAACCCGCGCGAAAATACGCCGTCGGTCTGGTTCTCGAGCAATGGCGCGCTGTGCCAGACCATGCTCTTCCGCACGCAGCCAGCGCAGGCCGCGGCCCCCACGCCATCGGCCTCCGCGCCGCCGCCGCCGTCGAACGGACCGACGGCCGTGCCGGCGGACATCGCTTCCAAGATCCAAAAGATCAGCGACACCGAGTTCAACGTCGATCGCTCGGTGGTCGACAAGATCCTGGAAAACCAAGCCGAACTGATGAAGTCCGCGCGCATCGTGCCGGAGACGAAAGACGGCAAAGTGCTCGGCATTCGCTTGTTCGGCATCCGACCGGACACGCTGCTCGGCACGCTCGGCCTGCAGAACGGCGATCGGCTCGAATCGATCAACGGGTTCAATATGGGT
>DASYCL010000725.1:0-4485 GCA_036500245.1 Polyangiaceae bacterium
GCCGTCGATGGCCTTGAAGTGATCGCCCTTTTCTTCGTGCAAATGCCGATAGATCTTTTCTTCGAAGGTCATCCCCTCGGCGTACACCACCCACTCGATCCCTTTTTGCTGCAGCTCATGAAACAAGGACGGCTCTTCCGCTTCCCCCGGTGGTGCGGTGTTGCCGATGTGCCCGAAAGAGGATCCCGAATTGAAGAACATTCGGTTCGGCCAGGTCGGGCCGAGAATCGAGGCGAAGTAGCGATCGCCGAGCGCGAAGGTGCTCGCCAATTGATAGTAGTAAGGGAGTTCGGAAGCTTCGTAATAGCCGACGGCGCGTTCGCCGTGCGGATTGCTCGTCTCGACGAAGCCATCCATTTTGCCGTCGTCGTATTGAACGTGCGCCGAATTCCAATCATGTCTCACGTCTTTGCTGCAGAGCGCAGTTTGGTGAAACATCTTCACGGCGTGGTTGGTTTTTGGATTGGGGTTCGCATACCCTTCCGGCGCCACTTCCGCGTCTTTCACGCCGAATTTCGGCAGCCCCTGAAAGTAGTGGTCGAACGAGCGGTTTTCCTGCATCACGATCACGAAATGATCGATCGGAATGCGCTGCCCGATCGGTTCACCGACGATCGTTTGCTCGGGTAGCGCGCCAGCCGTGAATTCACAGGCATCGCGGCGCGCCGCAAACGCGCGACGCGCTTCGTTCTCGTCCTTCGGCACGAACACGGTCGCCGCTTCCGCGGCCCGCGCGGGCAGAACCGCCGGCGCGGGCCGTGTCACCGGCTGCGAATCACGCGGCGGCGCGTGGCGTTTGCAAGCCACGAACGCGAAACACAAAACCCAAAAACAACGACCCGAGCGCGAAGCAAGCATGAAGGGCGACTCTGACAAAAGCCTGGGCGCAAACTCGCCCAATTGCCTGACCTTACGCCCAGCCCGGAGGCGCTGCTCGTAATTTGCTCAATTCGAACGGCCTGTGCCAGGGTCGGGCTCCAAGGAGCTGCCATGAAAACCGCCCTCGCCCGTGCTCTCGTCTTCCTCGCCGTCATTGCCTTACCGGCTACGGCTCTTGCTTCATCGCAAACTCGCCGCGACCACACGGTCGCCAAAAAAGAGACCAAGAAGAAGGGCAAGCATCGCCGCAGTCACAAGACAGCGTCGAAGACTCCGTCGAACGCGCCCCCGACCAAAGCCCCCTGATCGCGCGCTCGCGCATCCGTGGAATTCAGTTCGAAGCGAGCGGGCGGCACCCCAATTGGCAAACAGGCCGGCTAGCGATCGCTAACCGGCCTGCGGCCTTTTCGGAGCGGGACACGAGGCTCGAACTCGCGACCCCGAGCTTGGGAAGCTCGTGCTCTACCAACTGAGCTAGTCCCGCGGCGGCTCCACTTTAGTCGTTTCTTCCGCGCGCGCGAGAAAAAATCGCCTGACCTTCGCCGGTGACCGCCTCTTGACCGGCTCGGCAGCAGCCGGTAGTGAATCCTTCGCAGCAAATGAAGGTCGCGACAATCCATTCGAAGTGTGAGTGCCAGGTCAACTTGTGCGCGGAGCTCGACGAGGCCCGTGTCGTCCTGAGGGGCTGGGCCACGGACGCACGCAAAGTGGAGCTCGCGGCGCCCGCCAATGCGATTGGCGCCGAGCGTGAACGCTTCGACGTCGGCTGGGCGTGTCCGTTCTGCACGCGCAACACGCTGCGTTCGTTTACGGCGTCCGCGCTCTCGTTCCGCGAAGGCGCAAACTAGACTCCAGCTCGGACGTTTCGCGGGCCGCCGGACTACGCCGCGCGCCCGAGGCCGAGCCTCGCGATCACGCCGCGCAGCGAGTTTGCGCGCGCCGCGTCGTGTGCGCGCTGGCGCAGATAGAGCGATTGCCCGAACGCGCGCTCGGCTTCTTCCAAACGATTCGATTTGACGCAAGCCGCGCCGTAAAGCGCCCACAAGCGCGCGTCCGTCTCCGCGAGCATCGTCGCTTCGCGCAAAGCGACCAGTGCCTGCCGGCGCTCGCCACGCTGTTGCGCGCGGCGGGCGCGCGCAAGCAGCACCTCGGTACGCGAGGGAAATGCAGGATTTTCCGAATGATGCTTCACGGGCGCTAGTGGCTGCTTGAAGAGCGAAAGCCGTGCCAACCGCGCGGGTGCGCGTTTCCAGCGCATTTGCCCGACTCAACCTCGCCGTTTCGCATAGTTACGAGAACAGCAAAGCTGAAGCGGAATTCGGAACCCTGGCATCTCTGTCGCGCTGAGCACGCGCAGCGTCAATGTTACGTCACAGCGATGCTTCGTAGAGTGTCAACAAATCGGCGCGGGTGCAGTCGCGCGGATTGCACTGATGACACGCATCGGCGAACGCCTTGTCGGCCAGAGCCGCTAGGTGTGAGCTTTGAATACCGACGGCGCTGAGCCCACTCGGCAGCCCGACGCGCGCGCGCAAATCGGAGACCGCGGTCGCGCACGCGAGCGGCGCCGCCGCGCCGCCCAACAAGATCGACACGCGCGAGACACGATCAGGCACCGCCGTCGCGTTGAAGCGAAGCACGGACGGCAGGCACAAAGCGTTGGCCAAACCGTGGTGTAGACCATGCTCGCTCGAGAGCGGGTGCGCGAGCGAGTGACACGCGCCAAGCCCTTTCTGAAACGCCACTGCACCCATCATTGCGGCTTTCATCATCATGCCGCGCGCTTCCATGTCGCCGCCGTTTTTGACCGCGCGCTCGAGAAATTGGCTCGCGATCTCGATACCGGAAAGGGCGATCGCGTCTGCCATCGGGTGGTCGCCTTTGGACAAGTAGGCTTCGATGCAATGTGTGAGTGCGTCGAAGCCCGTCGCAGCGGTGACCTGCGGCGGCATCGAGCGGGTCAGCTCGGGATCGAGCAACGCCACGCGCGCCAGCAAGCGCGGCGAAAACACGATCGTCTTGCGCTGAGTCGAGCGCACCGTAAGCACACCCGAGCGCCCGACCTCACTGCCCGTTCCTGCCGTGGTCGGGATTTGAATGATCGGCGGCACGTTCGCCGGCACGTGGCGACCGCCGTCGATCGCGTCGTCGAGCTCTTCGAACGGCAGCGCGCAAACGGCGCGCAGCGCGATCAATTTGCCGGCATCCATCGGCGAACCGCCGCCGATCGCAATCACGCCGTCCGCGCGCTGCTCGGTGTAGGCGCGCGCGCCGCCCTCGATGTTTTCCTCGGTTGGATTGCCGTCCACGTCTGTGTACGTGGCGACCGCGATGCCGGCTTTTTCGAGCGCCGAACGCACGCCGCCAGTGAGCCCCGCCCGCTCCACGCCCGCGTCACTCACGATGAGGACTCGCTTCAAACCGAGCGCTTGCGCCTCTTCACCTGCGCGGCTCGAAACGCCGGCACCAAACACGATACGAGTAGGGAAACTCCAGATGGCGGTCATGGCTCTTCTTAGTCCTACACCCAAGCTCGCTTGGGTGGATTGTGAAAAGAAAAACATCCGCGACAAAGTTCGGCGAGGGACCGGGAAATTTTTGGTCCTCACGCCTGGGGACCAAAAATTTTTCGGTCCGTTCAAGCGATCTCCGGTGTGTCAGATGATCTCGAAGTAACGCTTCAGTTCCCAATCGGTGACGGCAGCTTCGTACGCGCGCACTTCCCAATCGCGCGTCCGCACGAAATGATCCACGAAACCCTCACCCAAAATCTCGCGCGCGGCTCGACTCGACTCGAGCGCTGCGTTCGCTTCGCGCAAGCTGCGCGGCAAGCGCCCTGCCCCAGCACCCGCGTCGCCTTGGGCTTCCGGCGGCAAGGTTGAACGCTGCTCGATGCCCCAAAGTCCCGCGCCGATCGTCGCGGCCATGGCCAAATATGGATTCATGTCTGCTGCTGGCTGACGATGCTCGACGCGCAACGCCGAACTTTCGCCCACTCCGATTACGCGCAACGAACAAGTCCGATTTTCGATACCCCAAGTGGGAACGAGCGGCGCCCATACGCCGGGGACGTAACGCTTGTAACTGTTGATGGTCGGCGCGACGACCGCAGTGAGCTCGGTCATCAGCGCGATTTGCCCGGCCAGATAGTGGCGCATGAGCTCGGACATGCCACGCGGCTCGGCTTCGTCCGCGAACGCATTCTTGCCGTTTTGCCACAAGCTTTGATGCAAATGTCCGCTGCAACCCGGAAGCGCCGCGTTCCATTTCGCCATGAAGCTCACGGACAACCCGTGACGATGCGCGATTTGTTTCAGGAGTGGTTTGAACAGCGCGGCCTTGTCCGCCATCACGAGCGCGTCGTCGTAACGCAGCGCGGCTTCGTACACGCCCGGCCCGGTTTCGGTGTGAAGCCCTTCGAGCTCGATCCCGGAGGCTTGCATCGAATCCACGATGTCGCGCATCAAATCCGCGTCTTGACCCGAACGGACCCAGCTGTAGCCGAACATGCCCGGATCGATCGGCACCAGGTTTTGAAAGCCCTTCGCGGCGAGCGAGTCGCGCGACTCCTTGAACAAGAAAAATTCGTATTCCGCGCCGATTTTT
>DASYCL010000726.1:0-4537 GCA_036500245.1 Polyangiaceae bacterium
AACTACATCCCGAGAGGAGAAATAGGAGCGCGGCCGGGCCGAAGCGGCAAAGAAGAGTTTTGTTCATCGACGATCGCTCCCTATCGCAAATGAAAATGAGAATCAAAATCATTTTCACAATTTTTTCGTAAAATTTCCACGCGAATTTCCGCTACCGAAATTGCAATCGATAATCATTTGCATTTACATCGGGGTAGGACGAGCTTCGCTTTCCCAGTGGCTGCTTCATTTGCCGGGCGGGCGGGGGAAATTTGCGCTGGAAAACGTAGCTACGAACGAGAGCAGGGCGACGGTGCTAAGGTTTGACTTCCGGAGGTGGGCTCGATGAATCGACTGTCGATCGCGTGCGTTCCAGTGGGTATGCTCTTGCTGATGGGTTGCGGGGGCTCGGCCACAGGCTCGGGCGGTGGCAGCGGCGCTTTCAACAGCGGATTACCCAGCAGCGAGCAACTCGGCGATTTGTCCGACGCCGATGCGCAGGAACTTTGTGCGTCCGCACTGAGTAGTGACGCAGCCAAGGTGACGTTCAATGTGTTTTGCCGTGTGACCGCGATCACGGAGGCGCTGTCGCTTGACACCAATCAAACCGACGCGACTCTGCAAGCAACTTGTCAGATGCTCGAGAGCCAATGCACGTCGACGATCGCGAGTGAGACCGCAAGCACGAGCATGATGTGTCACAAATCGGACACTCCGTGCGCGGCAACCGTCGCGGACTACACGACGTGCATCGACGATGACGGCGCAGCGGCTAGCGCCGAACTCGCCGACATTCCGGAGTGTGCGTCGCTCACCGCCGCCAGTGCAAACGCGGTCAGCGAAAATGTCCTGACCTCGGCGCAGCCAGCCAGTTGCCAAGCGCTGGGGCAAGAGTGCCCGGGCTTCATGCTCGGCGGCACAGCGATGTGAGCGTAGCTTCGGCTCGCGCCTCTTGCGTACGGAGCTCGCGGCCCCAGACTCCTTTTTATGCCCATCATCGCGATTGACCACGTGCAGCTGGCGATGCCGGCGGGCGGCGAAGCTCAAGCGCGCGCGTTTTACAGCGATCTGCTCGGCATTCCCGAAGCAGCGAAACCCGCGGAGTTGGCGGGCCGCGGCGGGGCGTGGTTCGAGCGCGACGGGTTGAAGATTCATCTCGGCGTCGAAGCCGATTTTCGCCCCGCGCGGAAGGCGCATCCGGGCTTTTTGGTCTCCAATCTCGCTTCGCTGCTCGAGGACCTGGAGCGAGCAGGCGTCGCGGTCTCGCGTGATGCTTCGCTGCCCGAGTACGAGCGCGCGTTCGTTTCGGATCCGTTCGGCAATCGCATCGAGCTACTCGAACCGAAGACGTGAACGGCGCTGACTGCGCTCCTTCTTGATCGCACAGGCTTTGCTGGACGCGCGATTCTTCCTGAAATCGTGCAATTTGGCGTGGTTCTGTCGCCGAGCTTGGCCCGCGGCGAGCGCCGGTGAACAATGCGCGGCGTGAACGACGAAGGAACCGAATCGAGCAGCAGAGCTGTGCCGAACAGTGGCTTCGTCTGGTCGCGCGAGCGCGAGCCGCACGCCGAGCGGCGTCGCGAAATGCTGCGCAAGTATCCTCAAATCAAAGAGCTGTACGGGCCGTGCCCGCGCACGAAATACGTTTGCCTTGCGCTCGTGCTGGTGCAGCTCGCCTCCGCCTATGCGTTACGCGGCGCCCCCTGGTGGGCGCTCGCGCTCGTCGCTTACGCGTTCGGCGGCGTCGTGAACCAAGCACTACTATTGGCGATTCACGAGCTCAGTCACAACCTTGCGTTCGACAGGCCTTGGAAGAACCGGCTCTTTGCGGCGTTCATCAATTTGCCGATCGGCGTGCCGGTGGCTGAAACCTTTCGCTACTATCACCTGCTGCATCACGTGCACCAAGGCGAATCGGGCACGGACACGGATCTGCCGACCGAGCTCGAAGCTCGGCTGCTCAAGCGCTGCCTGCCGAAGCTAGTTTGGGTGATCGGACAAGGTTTTGCTTATGCGCTGAGACCGTTGTTCGTGCACCCGAAGCGGCCGACCTGGGGCGAGCTATTGAATCTGTTCGCGGCGCTCGCGTTCGATCTCGCGATTTGGCATTGGTGGGGCGGAAAAGCTCTGGCCTATCTGCCGATCAGTTCGCTGATCGTGATGGGGCTTCATCCGGTCGCGGGTCATTACATTTCGGAGCACTACGTGTTTCAGCCGGGGCAAGAGACGTATTCGTATTATGGCCCGCTGAACCATGTGACGTTCAACGTCGGCTATCACAACGAACACCACGACTTCCCCTACATCCCGGGCTCGCGACTCGCGCGGCTGAAGCAAATTGCGCCTGAATATTACGACACGCTCCTGTCCCATCGCTCGTGGGCAAAGGTGATCTGGCAATACGTGGTTCGTCCAGAACTCGGGGGCTTCAGTCGCGTTAAGCGCACCCGGCAGGAGCGCGTGCATGCAGAATAGCGCCGCCGTGCGAGTTCCTGATTTCCCCAGTCGCGCCCTACAGCGAGACCGATTGCTACAGCGCTGCAGCGCCTGCGCCGAAGCAAATTAGGCGATTTCGCGCGCGGCATCAGCGCGAAACTCCGAGCATGCGGCGATGGCAGAGCTATTGCAGAGGGGCAGTTCTGCCGACGAAAGGCTCGCCCCGCGAGTCGGCCGCAAGTGAAGAGAAAACACGGACGCGCGAAAAATTTCGATCGCAGGCTCTGGCATCGATTCTGGTCGATCGCGAAGCCCTACTGGTTTCTCGACGCGAGATGGACCGCGCGCGGCATGCTACTGCTCTTGGTCGTACTCTTGTTCGGGCGCACCGAGTTCACCGTGCTGTTCAATCAGCAGTCGGGCGAATTCACCTCTGCGCTCGCTGCCCGGGATTCGGCACGCTTTTGGCACTCGATGCGCATCTTCGGAGCAGTCCTCGCGATCGCGGTGCCGATCTATGCCTTCTACTACTTCGTGCGCGACAAACTCGGCATCGTGTGGCGGCGCTGGCTCACCGCGCGCTTCCTCGGTCGCTACTTCAAGGATCGCGCTTACTACGAACTGACCTCGAACCACGCGATCGACAATCCCGATCAGCGCATCGCGGACGACATCAATTCGTTCACCACCAAATCGCTCACGTTCTTGCTGGAGGTGATCGGCGCGGTGCTTCAGCTCGTCGCCTTCAGCGGAATCTTATGGTCGATCTCGCGGCTGATGGTCGGTTTCTTGGTGGTGTATGCCTTGATCGGCACGGGCGTCACTTTCGGTGTCTTCGGCAAGCCCCTGATCAATCTGAATTTTCAGCAACTGCGACGCGAAGCGGATTTTCGCTTCAGTTTGATTCGCATCCGCGAGAACGCGGAGGCAATCGCGTTCTACCGCGGCGAAGCGCGCGAGTCCGCGCACGTGCTCGAACGCTTCGGCGAGCTGTTTCGCAATTACAACCGGCTCTTGAAGCGCACGCTCGGGCTCAACCTATTTCAATACGGCTATAGCTTCGTCACGTACATCCTGCCGAGTCTGATCATCGCGCCGCGCGTGCTTTCGGGGGAGCTCGAGGTGGGGCGCGTCGTGCAAGCGTCCGGCGCGTTCACGGCGATGCTCAGCTCGCTCACGATTTTCGTCGATAACTTCGAAACGCTGAGCGGTTTTGCAGCGGGAATCGAGCGCTTGCACTCGTTCTCGAAGTCGCTCGTCGTCGAACCGCCGAGCGCGCACGCAGATTCCACGATCGCTCGCGCCGAACAGCCTTCGCTCGAACTGCGCTCGCTCACGCTCCAAACTCCGAATCGCGAACGAACCCTCTTGACCGATGTTTCGGTACAGGTTCCAGCCGGGCAAGGCCTACTCATCGTCGGCGCGAGCGGCGGCGGCAAGAGCTCGCTGCTGCGCGCGATAGCCGGTTTGTGGAACGCGGGAACCGGCCAAATCCTACGTCCTAAGCTGGAAGAAATGCTGTTTCTGCCGCAGCGGCCGTACATGATCCTCGGCACGCTGCGCACGCAGCTGCTCTACCCGAACATCGAGCGGGAAATCCCGGACGATGAGCTCCACGCCGTGCTCGAGCAAGTGAACCTGACAGGCATCGTGGAACGCTGCGGCGGTTTCGATGCCGAGCTCGACTTCGCGAAGGTCCTCTCGGTCGGCGAGCAACAGCGGTTGGCGATTGCGCGCGTGCTCTTGACCAAGCCGCGTTACGTCGTGCTCGACGAAGCAACGAGCGCGCTCGACGAAAAAAACGAAGCAGTGCTTTACGCCGAGCTCGTCGCGGAACAGTCCACGCTCGTGAGCGTGACGCATCACCCGGGGCTCGTGAAATATCATCGGCAGGTGCTCGAGCTCACCGGTGACGGAAGCTGGACGCTGCGCAAAGCGGACGGCTATCAGTCTGAGGACCTGCCGCCTCGCAGCCGTGACGAACGAGCAGCCGTGCGAGCGCGCGGCAATTTGCAACAGCGAAGCCCAGGGAAGTCGGGCTAAAATCCTCACGGTTCAGGCATGTTGCGCGGGGTGATGGATCTCGCCAGGCGCGGACTTCGTGGCGACCGTTTTTTCGCGT
>DASYCL010000727.1:0-14234 GCA_036500245.1 Polyangiaceae bacterium
CGCGACCACGCACACTTACATCCGTGACCACGCGAGCGCGCGCGACGGAAACCGTCGTCAGTGAGCGCGCGGCGAGGTACGACTGAAAAGATGCGGCGGTCGTAAGCTTTCGCCCGCATTCCTCGACGAGTGACGAGCTCAACCCCGGATTCGGCGCGGGGGGGTGACTCGAGGCCGGCGCGGCGCATGGGGGTGGGCGCACGGCGAACCCAAATCCAAACCGGAATAGAGCAGCCGCGCAACGATCAACCGGGCGCGTGCTCTTGCCCCGCGCCCGGCTTCACGCGCATCGCGCGTGCGACCGCGCCCAGTAGCTCCTGCACGTCGTATGGCTTCTGCAAGTAACCGGAATACACCGGCGAATCGGGCGCCATGGCTTCGAAGCTGTAGCCGCTGGTGAGCAGCACCGGGACGTCGCTGCCCGTCGCGCGAATGCGCTTCAAGGCCTCCAAGCCACTCACTTGCGGCATCGTCATGTCCATCAAGATCACACCGAGCTCGCTCCGATAACGTTCGAAGCAACGAATACCCTCGGCGCCGTTCGAGGCCGTGATCACGTGATAGCCGTGCGCCGAAAGCGCGCGCCGCACGAGCAGTTGCACGCCCGGATCGTCGTCGACGACCAGCACGGTGCCGCGCTTTTGGCTCGCGGTGGGCTCCGGATCGCGCGCGCTCTTCGCTGGCAAGAGCACACGCACACGCGTGCCTACTCCTTTTTGGCTCTCGGTGCGAATCGCGCCCGAGTGGCTGCGGATGATCCCGAGCACTGCGGCCATGCCGAGCCCGCGGCCTTGGAACTTGGTGGTGAAAAACGGTTCGAACATGCGGCGCCGAGTTTCGTCATCCATGCCCACGCCGTCGTCGCTGACTTCGAGGCACACGAACGTGCCGGGCGCGGCCGCATGACTCGGGTAGCTCTCGAGATCTTCGGCGCTGACTTCGACTTGCTCGAGCGAAATCACGACGCGCCCGGCGCGGCCGTCCATCGCTTCGGCCGCGTTGGTGATGAGGTTCATCAAAACCTGGCGGATCTGTGCCGCATCGGCCTCGATCGGGCGCAAGCCTTCCTGCACTTGGTAGTGCAAAGTCACCTGCTTCGGCACCGTCGCGCGCAAGAGTCCGGCGAGCTCGCGCGCGGCCGCCGGCAAATCCAAGGCTTGTAGTTTGAATTTGCCTTGCCCGGAGTAGTCGAGCATCTGTTTCGTC
The DNA here is from genome assembly GCA_036500245.1 of Polyangiaceae bacterium. GTDB lineage: Bacteria > Myxococcota_A > Polyangia > Polyangiales > Polyangiaceae > PMG-095. The sequence continues at coordinate 1,207 of DASYCL010000727.1, forward strand.
AGCTCGGCGGCGCGCCGCGCTCCGAGCTCGATCTCCTCGAGCAACGGCAGGGCGCGTGAATCCTGATTCGACACGTCTTTGGCCAAAGACGCGTTGCCCAAGATCGTAACAAGCAAGTTGTTGAAGTCGTGCGCGATGCCGCCCGCGAGCACGCCCAAGCTCTCGAGCTTCTGCGTGTGCATCAATTTTTCTTCGAGTCGTTTGCGCTCCGTGATGTCGATGAACGTCGCGATCGCGCCGCTGACTTCTTGCGTCGCGGGATCGCGCGTCGGCACCGCGCGAAATACGGCCCACGAGATTTCGGAGTTGGGCTTCGTCACCCCCAAGGTCAAGGCGGGCTGCACTTGCCCGGTCATGATCGCCTTGGCGACGGGATAGTCCGTCACTTTTGCGGGTGAGCCGTCCTCGAACACCGTCGTGGTTTGAAAATCAGCGATGTAGCGCCGCGACAGCTCATCGTAGTTCAGGCCGAGGATGCGTAAAGCTTCGCTGTTCGCGCGCAGAATCGCGCCATCTTTGCTGACGTGCACGACTCCGCCGGGCAGCGCATCGATCAGTCGCTCGTTCAACTCTTGGCTCGCGCTGAGCGCCGCTTCGGCGCTGCGCCGCTCGGCGATATCGCGCTCGAGCTGCGCGTTGATCAAGCTCAGCTCTTGGGCTCGCCGCTCGGCGCTGCGTTCGAGCTCGAGGTTCGTGCGCACGAGCTGCGGATCGGTCCGCGTTTCGAAGAAGCGCGGCACGCTGTAGCGCGCGATGCGCGGCGCGAGCTCCGGCTGCTGCACCGCGTAACGCCGAATTTTTTCTTCGACGCGCGCGGGAGGCGCCATGATGAATCGGCACGCGTCGTCGCCCTTCGCGCGGCACAGGATCTCGACCGCGGCGAGCGGCAAACCGAAGCTGTGCTCGCACCAACCCGAAGAGTAACCGGCGCTCATCACGCAGACCGGGCTTTCGGTTTGTCGTTTCGCCGCCAACCAAGAGTCCGACTCGAACGAATAAGGATGATCGTAGAGCAGGTAGAAATCGTCGTCGGGGGTTGGGTTACTGTCCGGCGAAATATCGACGAAGGCCCAACCCGCGTGCGCGAAATGCACGGGCCCCGCCGACAGGCGCGCGATCGGATCGGCGACCTTCATGCGCTCGGCGAAGGCCTTTGCGTCGGCTATGCCCATCGCGTGCGCGATGTCGAAAAGCAAGCCGTGTGCGACCGCGTGCGCTTCCTCTTCGGCGCCGTAAATCCGGCGCACCATGTCGTAAAACTCGACGGACATCGACGCCGCGCGCACCAGCACGTAGCGCTGGCCGCCGATCTCGAGCACGCCGCGCTCGGGATGCGCGCTCTGCTCGGCGAAGTAACGTCGAACGTATTTTTGAGCTTGCTCGAACAGCGGCGCGAATTTCTCGGGGACCCGAACGGTATTGAGCATGACGAGGAAGGACCACTCCGAGCACGAAGAGCAAACGGTAAACCGGAGGCGCGAACAGCGCTTCGGCGAGCTTAGTACGAGCTTCTTCCGTTTACGGACGCTTGCGACGATCTTGCAGGAATCACGAGAATTTTCGCGCGCGGTTTGGCCGCTACATCGTGTGCGCCTTTGTCGGACATCACCTCGAAAGTCGCGACTCGCGCCGAGTCAAACGCGGAAGGCTTTCTTAAACGCTGGCCACGTCGCAAAAACGCGGGCTGTTTACTAGCCCGAGCGACCGTGCTCCCATGGGCGATCATGCTCGAGCTCGGTTGGAAGCGGGGTGCGGTCGGGGCGCTCGGTGTGCTGTGTGCACTCCTGAACTTGCGCTGCGGAAGCGGTAGCAACGATTTGTTCTCGAATGGCGGAAGCGCTGCCACGAGCGGCGGCTCAGGCACCACTGCGGGCGGCGACAACACGCTCGCCGGAAGTGCGACGACGCAAGCCGGCGCGAGCGGAAGCGCGAGTGGCGGCGCGGACACGGGCGGGAGCGCAGGTGACGGCAGCAGTGGCTCGGCGCAAGGCGGCGCGAGCGCGGGTGACGGCAGCAGCGGTTCGGCGCAAGGCGGCGCGAGCGGAGGTGACGCCGGCGCGGGCGGATCGAACGGTGGCAGCGGCGGCGTGAGCGGCAGCGGCGGAGCGAGCGGAGGCGGAAGTGGTGGAATTGCAGGCGCCGCGGGCACAGGCGGAGCCGCGGGCACAAGCGGAGCCGCGGGCACAAGCGGAGCCGCGGGCGCAGGCGGAGCCGCGGGCGCAGGCGGAGCCGCGGGTTCGAGCGCTGCTGGCGCGAGCGGAGCTGCCGGGAGCGGTGGCAGCGGCGGCGCGTGCTCGGTAGACGTCACGCCGCGCGCGCCGATCATCGAGTTCGTCGTCGATCGTTCGTCGACGATGTTCGAAAGTCCGTACTGGGCGCCGGTGCGCACGAGCGTACTCGACGTCATCGCCGCGTTGCAGGATGAGATTCAGTTCGGTTTCTCGGCGTACACCGGCATCGTCGACCAAACTTGCCCACTCGACTTGCAGAGCGCAGGCGCGCCCATGCTCGATGCCTATGCCGCGATCAATACGTTCTACAGCGCGCTGGATCGCGCCGGCACCAAGACCGAATCCCCGACCGCAGCAGCGCTCGCTGCGACGCTCAGTGCGCTTTCGGCGAGCGCGGGTCCGGCCGTCGCGAGCCGCGCGCGCTACGTTTTCTTGATCACCGACGGCGGCCAGGATTTCTGCAACGACGGCACGCCGAGCTGCGGCACCGACGCCGTCGTGTACGAACTGCAAAGCTTGAAAGCAGCCGGCATCAGCAGCGAAGTGTTCGGCATCAAAGGCTCGATTGGCCTCGCTGCCGCGGACCTCGCGGATTTCGAAAACGCGGGCGCGGGCGCGGCGGTGGCGGGCAACGCGACGACCATCTACAACGCTTGTCACACCGTGAGCACGCCGTGGACGACGCTGGCCACTGGGCTCGGCCGCGGCGCGAATCAAGCGCTCGGGACCTACCAAACCACCGGCGGTTCCACACCTCTGCAATCGCTCGACACGACCAGCACGGACAGCATGAGCCAAACCTTGCTCGCGGCGGCCGCCGCAACTAAGAGCTGCGTTTTCGACGTGAGCGGCGCCGGCATCGATCCGAACAAGGCCGCGCAAGGCAGCGTGCAAATCGACAACGCGACGGTGCCGATGAACGTAAACAACGGCTGGCGCTTGAACAGCCCGAACGTGCTCGAGCTCGTCGGCAACGCGTGCAGCAAATGGCAAGCAGCTTCGAGCATGCAGATCAGCTTCGATTTTCCGTGTCAGAGCCTCGAATGAGGCGTGCGCGCGCTGCTCGCTAGAGTTTCAGATGCACCACCAATTTGAAGCGTATACGCACGGCGCGTAAAGAGTGCGCAGATGTGTGTAGCGCTGATCTCGCGCTGGCGAAGCGGCGCGACTGCGTCTGAAAGCGGTACCAGCTTCCAGCCGTGTAAGGCCAAAGATCTTTACCGAGCTGGAACCGGTTCTGTAGGTCGAACGAATCCAGAATAATCCCGTTGAGTGACTGGCTTTATGGGCCAGCGTGCTACTTTTGATGCGCTCGCGGACGGCGATGGGTCGGTGGTGCCGACGCGAGTGACGGTCGATCTCGAGGAGACTCTTAGATGCAGCAAAATGTCCGCCTAGTTCGCGCGACCAAAATCTTGGAACGTCGAATGTTTCTCAAGGCCTTGGCGCTCGGGCTCACCGTGCCCGCCGCCATGCGCCTCGCACGCGTTGCAACGGCCGCACCCACCGCGGCGCCAAAGCGCTTCTTCTTGTTGTACATGCCGCACGGCGTGGCTCCCGAGCACTACAACCCTCAGGTCTCGGCCAGCGACCGCACGATGTTCGCGCTGGATCAAACGAACGTGAGCATCCTCGGCCCGCTCCAAAAGTACAACTCGTATGTGAACGTGTATCAAGGTTTCAAGTACCTCGCGGGGCAGACGCACAGCAGTCTCGTGAGTTGCTTGTCGGGCCTGGACGGCGGAACCGGCTTCGCCGACGAGACCATGCCGCGCACGTCGGTCGAGCACGTGATCGCCAACGCGCTCGGGGTAAAGCCCCTGATTTTGGGCGCCTGTTCACACCAACCCTACGGTCTCGACACGAACGGCAAGCTGTTCTGGGACGGCACCGCGGTCGATCCCCAAAAGAATCCCGCAGCCGCGGCGGACGCGCTGTTCGGCGCACCCACGGCCGGGACTACGCCTCCGCCGGTGAATGCGGACGCGGAGCTACGCAAAGATTTGCTCGCGCTCACAGCAGGCGAAATTCAATCACTGCAAACACAGCTGAACGACCTCACGACGGAGAAGACGAAGCTGCAACGCCACCTCGACGCCATCAACGGTCTGCAGAGCGGCAGCGGCATGAGCTCGGGAGTGTCGAGCTGCATGGGCGCTCCGACGCTGCCGACCGTGGAGATGGTGCGCGCGGCGAGCGCAGGCAACGTCGTGACACCGGGCAGCAGCAACGACTACTTCTACCAGGAAGCCAACTTCCCACTCTTGTACCAAGCGCAACTCGAGCTGATCGCTCAAGCGCTGGTGTGCAACGCAGCGCAAGTCGCAGCGTTGATGCCGATGTACGCGACGTGCGATTTCAACTTCAGCTTCTCGAAGCAACCGAACACGCCGGTCGCGAGCAACTGGGCGCACCACGCGGGTTTGTCGCACACCGCGCCGGCGGCTGGACCGAACTTCAACGCCGGGATGCCGACGCCGAGCATCGCCAACGCGGATCCGAATCAGCGCGCGGCGTTCGCCGGCGCGCAGCTGTGGTTCGCGCAGCAACTCGACAAGTACGTACTCTCGGTACTCGCGAACACGGACGACCCGAGCGCGCCCGGCACCAAGGTGCTCGACAACACGCTGATCTACTGGATGAGCGAGATCGGAGACGGCGACGAGCACACCATCGTAACCTCGACTAACGGCTATCCGCCCATGCCTCAATACCTGCCGCTCGTTACCATCGGCAAAGCGGGTGGCGCGCTCAAGAGCGGCCAAGTGGTCCACTACGACACCGATCGCCCGGCGGGCGATCTGTACCTCTCGCTATGCAAGGCGATGGGCGTACCGAACGCGACGTTCCCGTCCACCACCGGCCCGGTCACGGAGGTGCTGACGTGAAGCGCCTGGTTTGGTTCGCAGTTCCGGCGCTCGCGGCGATCGCCGCATGCCAGGCGAAGGTAGGCGGCAGTGCCCTGCGCAACGGCACGGGCGGCGATGGTTCCGGCGGCAGCTCGTCGATGACCACCGGCTTCAACTTGCAGTGTACGAGCGCGCAACTCGGTAGCCCAGTGTTGCGCCTACTGACCGCGTCCGAATTCACGAACACGATCTCGGACATCTTCCCGCAAGTTGCGACTCAGTGGTCGAACACGCTGCCCGCCAACACCCTCTCGTCGTACGGCTTCCCGAACGACGAGTCGACCGTGGTCGGGCCGCAGCTCGCGCAGGCCTTGCTCGACACCGCGACATCGATCGCGACCTCGGTCACCGGCAGTGCGCTCGCAACGATCTTGCCTTGCTCGACCACGAGCGCGGATCACAGCTGCGCCGATCAATTCGTCACGCAGTACGGGCGGCGCTTGTTCCGCCGCCCATTGACCCAGGCCGAGCACGACAACTACTTGACCTTCTTCGACAACGCGCTCGCCAAGTCCGATTTCAAGAGCGCGCTCAAGTGGGTCACGGTCGGGCTGATTCAATCGCCGAATGCGGTGTACCGCAGCGAAATCGGCACGCCGGCGAGTGGCGGCACACGCAACCTCAGCGCCGACGAAGTCGCGACCGAGTTCGCCTACACCTTCACCGGCAGCACACCGAGCGACTCCTTGCTCACGCAAGCCGAAAGCGGCGCCAGCGTGGATAGGATTTCGCTAGCGAAGAGCTTGCTCGCGAGCGACGCCGGCAAGGCGCAGGTGGAGCAGTTTTTCCAAGCCTACTTGAGCTATCCGCAGGTCGCCTCGGTCGAGCGCACGAACGTGACGGACTTCATGAACGTGCGAAACGACATGGTCCAGGAGACGCGCACATTCATTGATCAAATCGTGCAGAACGGCGGCGGGCTCAAGGATCTCTTGACCTCGCCGAACACGAACCCGTCGCTAGAGCTCGCGACTTACTACGGCATGCCGGCGCCCTCGGCCGACTACGCCACGGTACAGCGCCCGACCAACTACGGCATCGGTTTGCTGGCCCAAGGTTCGCTGCTCGCCGGAAACGCGTTGCCAACCAGTTCGTCGCCGACACAGCGCGGCCTGATCGTGTTTACGAAGCTCTTGTGCGAGACGAAGCCGACGCCGCCGCCCAATGTGCCGCCGCCGCCCGCGCCGATGCCCGGCCAAGTAACGACGCGCCAGCGCTACGAGCAGCAGCACGCGAACGGCGGCCCATGCGCCAGCTGCCACAAGTTGTTCGATCCGATCGGGTTCGGCTTCGAGCATTTCGACGAAGGCGGGCGCTATCGCGCGGACGACGGCGGCCTGCAGATCAACACGGTCAGCGACGTACCGAATCCCGATGGCACGGCGATGTTCAGCTTCCAAGACGAACCGACGCTCGCGCAGGGGCTCGCGGATCAAGAAGTCGTGTATCAGTGCTTCGCGGCCTATCTGGCGACGTACGCGTTCGGCACTTCGGACTCCTGCCTCGGCTCGAGCGGCGTTTCGGATTTCAAGGCCGGGACGGTGAACATCGCGGACTATTACGCTTCGCTCGCGGCTGAACCGCACTTCGTGCAGCGTAACGCGCAGTAGGCCTCGACGACACACCCCCGCGCTCGAGCATCAATCGGGCGCGGCCTCGAGTGCGCTTTCTCAGAAGCGAGACGGCGCTGCGACCGATTCGGGCGACAACGTCTCCGCCGCGCCCACCTCGAAGTCGATCACGCGACGCTCGATGCGCACGGTCGCGATGACGCGCGCAACTTCGACGTGCGCCGGGTGAACTTGATACGCCTTCAGTGCGGCCCAATCGTCGTGCGTTGAAATCAAAACCAGATCCGCCAACTGCTCGTCAGCGGACGGGCGCACGCCGACTTCCAGGCTGGACATGCCCGGAATGTTGCCGCGGAGGCCCTCGAGCGCAGCGCGAACGCGTTGCGCTTGTTCGCGCTTTTCCTCGAGCGAGGTACCGCGGAGCTTCCACATCACAACGTGCTTGATCATGGGCGCGAATGCTAACACCGACTGCCGCGCCGTCGCACCTCCGGGCCGCGCTGGCGGAACAGGGCCACAAACAGTGACAATTTGCCGATTATTCCCAACTTTCGTGGCGGAAGGCGACGCGAGCATTAGTTTAGCTTTTGTGGCTCCCGAACCGTTGACAGAATAGAGCGCGGTGCCCATGGGTTCTGTAACCAATCGTGGCAACGACGGAACCCGAGGTGCGCTTCGAGCAAGTGGGCTCGAAGCTGACGGCGATCGAAATCACGCGCGCGCAGCGTTCGCCCGTGATCGCGGCGTTGCAGCGCGCATTGTTCGCGCTAGGTATCGTGGTTTCGTCGTATCAAGCTCGGACGCGTACAGCGCGATTGATCGAGCGTGTGGTGATCGAACGCACGGACGGCGGAGACATCGACGGTGCGCTCAGCGCCGCGGCGAAGAGCGCCATTTTGCCAATCGCGCTCGAGCAAAGCCAAACAGCTGACCAAAGCTGAACCTCGCCGCGACGCACGAAGCGTCGATTGACGCGAGTTCAGTTGCTGGTACACGCTTTGCTCACGCGAAAACGACATGCGTTGGGTGAGCACCGCAATCTCAGCACACGAGCTGAGTGCCCGGATCGACCGCGAGCTCGGTGCAGTTATTCTTGTAGTACGTGGCGCGATCTTGCGCCGCTTGCGAGCCGGGACATTCGATGCCGCCGTTGATGATGCGCGTGGTTTGCGCGAAGTCACCCGCCAAGATCGCTTGGTGGCAATTTTGAACGCCGGCCGTGCCTGGATTGTAGTTGATCATCCAGAACCAAAGCGCAGTCTGCCAATTGATGACTGGATCGGTCGAGACCAAGCCGGGGCTACTGACCAAATCTTTGCCCAAGTATTGGCCGGCGGCTTGGTAGTTCGACTCGCCGGTGAGCTGAATCGCGCCGCGGCCGTGATAATCCTGCGCGTTCGAGGCCTCGCCGGCTTCGTCGGTCGCCTCGAGGAACGCGGTTTCTTTGGCGACGTGCGCGAAGAAGGCGGCAAGCTCACGCCGATCTTTGGTCATATCGCCGCTGTTGGCGAACGCGTTGAACCCTGCGGTGCCGGTGATCGCCGTACACAACGCAGCGTAGGAATAGAGCGGAGCCGCGACGTGGCCGGCCCACGGCGGTTGGAACATCGCGTCGAACGTGACCGAGCCGTTCGCCAGCAAGCGATTGAGCGGACAAGTTGGCGAAGTGTTGGTGCCGCCACCCGTGCCCGCGGTGCCCGTGCTGGTCGAGCCCGCGCTGCCGCTCGTGCTGCTGCCACCCGTGCCTTGCGTCGGTGTGCAGTCGAACGGCGACCAGAAATAGGTGCTGATCGTCGGGTCGTAACCCGGATTGTCCATCGTCGCGATGTAGCCCTTGCCCATGTAGAGCACTTTGTCGCCCGTGACGTACGCTTTCATCGCGACCCAGGCTGGGAAGTTACACGGCGGCGGCATGGTCGCGGCAGTGCCGCCACTCGAGCTCCCTGCGCTCGACGCGCCGCCGCTCGGATTTCCAATGCTCGTGCTGCCGCCGTTCGAGCTGCTCGAACTACCGCTCGCCGCCGGCGCGCTGCCACCCGCCGGCTGGGTCGAGCTGCCGCCGCTGCCGTTCACCGTGCTGCCCGAGCCGCCGCTGCCCGTCGTCGAGGGCCCGCTGCCAGCGCCATTCGTGGGTCCGGCGCCGCTGCCGTCGGCGGCTCCGTCCGAAATGCCCGCGACGCCCGAAACGCAGGCCGCGAGCGAAAGCACCGACACCATCGAAAGCGCCTGAAGCGCCGCATGCTTCAGCAGCGTGGCGCGCGTAGAATGCGAAAAGCCTCGTGAAATCACGATTTCCAAGGTAGCAGCCGGGCTTCGCGCGGAATCGCCGATTCATGTCGAAGCTGGTGTCGGAAAATGGCAATCCGGGTCTGGAATAAAGTGCGCAAAGAATCCGACACACTGGCTGAACTCCGCTACCGCCCAGCACCGCGCTTCCTCGAACTCGGTCCGGGCTTCGCGGACGAAGTCGCGCCCGCCGAGTTTCCCGAGCACGTGCTCCGCTTTCGCAATCAACGCTGGGCCGAACGAGTCGGTCTCGGCACGCTCAGTGACGACGAGTGGCTCGCGCACTTCGCCCGCTTCGAGCCGTTGCCGCACAATCTCGAGCGACCGCTCGCGCTCCGCTATCACGGCCACCAATTCAATAGCTATAACCCCGAGCTCGGGGACGGTCGCGGTTTCTTGTTCGCGCAACTCGAAGACGCGCACGGGCGCTTGCTCGATCTCGGCAGCAAGGGCAGCGGAAAAACGCCGTACTCGCGCACGGCCGACGGCCGACTCACGCTCAAAGGCGGCGTGCGCGAAGTGCTCGCGACTGAAATGCTCGAAGCGCTCGGCGTGTACACCTCGAAGAGCTTCAGCTTGTTCGAAACCGGCGAGCCCTTGTTTCGCGGCGACGAACCCTCTCCGACGCGCTCGAGCGTGCTCGTACGCTTGAGTCACTCGCACGTGCGCATCGGCACCTTTCAGCGTTTTTATTATTTGGGGGAGAATGCGCACAGCCAAAAGCTGCTCGACTATTGCATTCGGTACTTCTACCCGGAGCTCGAGGCCGAAGCCGAGCACGCGAGCGCGTTTTTGCGCGAAGTCACGCGCCGCTCCGCGCGCTTGTGCGGACACTGGCTCGCCGCGGGTTTCGTGCACGGCGTGCTCAACAGCGACAACATGACCGTCACCGGCGAGAGCTTCGACTACGGCCCGTACCGCTTTTTGCCGCACTACGATCCGAACTTCGTCGCGGCCTACTTCGACAGCGCGGGACTCTATGCGTTCGGCAACCAGCCGCGCGCGGTGTTTCGCAACTTGGAACGGCTCGCCGAAACTTTGACGGAAATCGCAGACGAAACCGCGCTCGGCGAAGCGCTCCGCGAATTCACGAGCGAGCTCACCCGCGCACGCACTGACGGCTTGCTCGCGCGCCTCGGCGTCGCGAGCGCGGGTCACGACTCCGACCAACGACTCGTGAACCTGCTACTCGATTTCTTGACCGCCACGCGCATGCCGTACGATCGCGTCTTCTTCGATTGGTTCGGCGGAGCGGCGAGCCGCGAACGCGCACTCGGCGGACCAGCCGGCGCCTACTACGAACGGCCCGCGTTCAGCGCGCTCCGCTCCGAGATCGAAGCGCGCTCGCCGGTTTCGCAGGCCGCGCTGAGCGCGCCCTATTTTCAGCGCACCGAGCCGTGCACGCTCTTGATTGACGAAATCGAGCGCATTTGGCTAGCCATCGCCGAGCGCGACGATTGGACGCCCTTTACCCAGAAAATCGCCGAAATTCGCGAGCTAGGCGCAACCCAAAAACAATCCTGACCCTGCCTCGATCCACGCCAATGTTCCCCGAACCGAGCTTCCCGACGCCGGTGCGCGCCTGCCCCGAGTTCGCAACCGAGCAAGCCGAGCTCTGGCTCAAAAACGAGGGCCTCTCGCACCCGACTTACGGCGGGAACAAAGTCAGAAAGGCGCGCGCGTTGATCGCCGAGGCCAAACGACGAAACGCGCGGCGCGTGCTGAGCTTCGGCGCCGCGGGCAGCCACCATTTGCTCACGCTCGCGTTGTTCGCGCGGGCGCACGAGCTCGAATGCGCGGGCGTCGTCATCGCGCAGCCGCGCAGTGAACACGCGCAGCGCACGCTCCGCGCAGCCGTTGCGGCGGGGCTTCGCGTGTATCCGGCGAAGCGCGACGCGCTCGTGCCGCTCGTGTTTGCGCGCGCCATGCGCGCGGGTGACTACGTGATTCCACCGGGTGGCTCGAATCTGCTCGGCGCGATCGCGTGCGCCGACGCGGTCGACGAGCTCGCGCTGCAAATCGCAGCCGGAGCCTTGCCCGAGCCCGATTGGATCGTCGCGCCGCTCGGCTCGGGCGGCACCTGCGCCGGGCTCGCCGCGGGCGTGATTCGACGTGGACTTGCGAGTCGCGTGCTCGGCGTGCAGGTCGTCCCTGGATTTGCGCCGCGTGCGGCCGCGCGCTTTTTGGCGCGCGGCGTGTTGAAGCGGAGCGGGCGTGCGCGGTCCGAGCGCGCGCTCGACTCACAGCTCGTCTTCGAAGCGAGCCAAATCGGCCGTGGTTACGGCTTCGCGAGCGAAGCCGGCGCGCACGCCGCTGATCGCGCGCGCCAGATCGGACTCACGCTCGACCAAACCTACACCGAGAAAGCCTTCGCCAGCGTGCTCCAGCTTTTGCGCGGCGAATCACCGCTGGGCGGACTGCACGCCGGTCGCGCGCTGCGCGTGCTGTACTGGCACACCCTCGCGGCCACCGACTTGACCCCGCTGCTCGTCGACGCGCCGCGTTTCGAGGACTTGCCGCGCGCGATCGCGAATTTGCTGACTTGAGCGCTCGCTCGCGCGGCCACTTCATACACAATATGGAGCGAAACCAATGCGTGATTGTTTCGCGCAAATGCCAGCACCCTGATCGATCGGCCAGGCGGAGGCATTAAGGGAACGAGGTTTCCCTCGAGGAGCGTCCGCACCTATGAACGTCGTTGCCCGTCCCGTGTTGGCTTATTTGGTTTGCGTGCTCTCGAGCGGCGCGATCGCCGGGTGTTCGTCGGGGAAGACCGGGCCCGGCGCCACGCTGCGCGGCGCTGGCGGCAGCGGCAATGACGGCTCGGCCGGCTCACTCGTGGTCGGCAGCAGCGGCGCGGGCAGCAATGGGCTAGCCGTTTCCGACGGTGGCTCGAGCGCGACGACGGCCGATTGCGGCTCGGGGCCGCCTACTTCGATCAGCGGCACGGTCTACGATCCAGCCGGGCAAGTGCCGCTCTACAACGTCGTCTTGTTCGTGCCCGGCGCGGCGCTCGATCCGATCTCGACCGGCGCAGCCTGCCAAACCTGTGACGGCGACTACTCGGGCAAACCGCAAGCCGTGGCCCTGAGCGACGCCAAAGGCAATTTCAAGATCGACAATGCGCCGTCGGGGGACAACGTGCCGCTCGTGATCCAAGTCGGCAAATGGCGCCGCGAAGTGACGATTCCGCACGTCGACTCGTGCACGGACAATCCGATCGCGGACAAAGACATGACGCGCCTGCCTCGCAATCACGGCGAAGGCGACATCCCGCACATGGCGATCGCGATCGGCGGTTCGGATTCGCTCGAATGTTTGATTCGCCGCATTGGAGTGGACGACAGCGAATTCACCACTCCGGATTTGGACGGACGCGTGCATCTCTATCGCTGGGCCGAAAAGGCGGCGATGACGATGCAGGAAAACGGCAACGGCGCATCCGCGACTGTGCCGAGCGCCGACACGCTGTGGAGCAACCTCGACTCGCTGATGAAGTACGACATGATGCTGCTCTCCTGCACCGGTGAGTCGAAGCTCGGCGCGTCCGATCAGGATTTCATCAACGTGCGCAAGTACGCCGACCAAGGCGGCCGCATCTTCGGCTCGCACTTCCACAACGATTGGATCCGCACCGACGCCGACACCGGCAGCGATCCGCTGTGGTACCCGCAAGTCGTGAAATTTTCGGAGGGCGCTCACGGCATCACCGATCCGCTCACCGCGCAGATCGACACGAGCTTTCCCAAAGGCCAAAGCTTCAGCGACTGGCTCACCAACGTCGGCGCATCGACGACGCCCGGGCAAATCGTGGTGCAGGGTGCCGAGCACACGATCGACTCGGTGCTGCCGCAAGCCATCCTCTCGCCGGACATGCCGACCTACGCGATGGGCCCCGGCGCCCAGCAGTGGATCTACGCGACCGACCCGACGACGCCGAGCAAGCCAACGCAAACTGTGCAGTATTTTTCGATGAATACGCCGGTCGGCGGCGCGGAGTGCGGGCGCATGGTGTTCAGCGATCTGCACGT
>DASYCL010000728.1:0-12798 GCA_036500245.1 Polyangiaceae bacterium
AGTTTGGACTTTCCGAGTCGCCCGACGATCGAGCGCTACCTCGCCGAAGAGCACGTGATTGTATCGTACAACGGCGACCTGCGCGGCGTAGTCGAAGATCTGCTCGGCTTGCGCCGCAAAGTGCGGATCTCGGTGCCGACGTTCGCGCACGTCGGCGCCGCCGTCGACGGCACCGGCCTCTTGGCGACGGTCCCGGATATCATCGCGCGCGACTTGATCAAGACGCGCCCGCATCTGCGTACCGCGCTCAAACCCTTCAGCTTGAGCGGCACACCGATGGAACTCTTGTGGCGCAGCGCGAGCGAAGGCGATGGCGCCGTGAGCTTCGTGCGCAAACACATCGAGCGCATCGCCGCGCAGATCCCAAGCCAAAAGAAAAGCCAGCCGCGCCACAAAACATCGAAAAAAATCTGATGCTATGGTCGCGCCATGCGCGCGTTCCTCGCACTCGCCTTCGCCCTCACGCTCAGCGCTTGTCCGACGAACAACCACGAAAAGGGTTCGTCACTGCCACCGTGCAGCAAATTCGGAGACAACTGCGAGTTTTCACCCGGCAAACTCGGCAGCTGCGTGGTCAAAGACGGCTGCACCGAAGGCAATTGCTTCGTGTGCCAGTCGCAACATTGAGCCGCGCCGTAGCGCATTTCACCAGTCGCGTCTTTCGAGAGCCACGAGAGCGCATTGCGTCGCCCCGGCAAATGTCGCAATTTGCGGGCTCGCCATGATTTCCGAAGGGCCGCGCAGCACGCCGTCGTCACCGTCGCAGCGGCGCGCGCTCGGCGTGTTCGCGCTGGCAGCGGTCGCAGCGTTGCTCGCGCTCGCGGCGCCAGTGTCTTCGGGGTTGTTTTTGGGCACGCTGCTCGCGTTCTCGCTGCTCGGCGTGTACGAGCGGCTCTCGCTGCGTTCGCGGCGGCCGGCGTTGGCCGCCGTCGTGCTCGCGCTCGGCTCCGGGCTCGCGATCTTGGGCGGACTATTCGGGCTACTCTACTTCGTGGTGATTCGCGGCGCGGCAGCGGCGTCACGGCTAGCGCAAGGCTTCGAACCCGAGGGCGCACTCGAGAAGCTCAGCGTGCGCGTGGAGCTACTCACGGCGAGCTTGCCGTTCGGTCCAATCGACTTGACGACCCGCATCCGCGGCGCTGCGGCCGAAGCCGCGTCGCGACTCGCGCAGTGGATCGGCGCGATCGCGGGCGCCACGCTCGGCGGCTGTCTGACGCTGTTCTTCACCGTGATGACGACGTTCTTCGTGCTGCGTCATTGGACCGAAATCCTGGCGCGCTCCGAGCGCATGCTGCCGCTGCACCCGAAGCACACGCGCGTCGTGATGTCGGAGTTTCAAATCGTCGGCAAAGAAGTGTTCGTCGGTACGATGCTCACGGGCATCGCCCAAGGCGTTCTGGCCGGCATCGGTTATGCCCTCGCCTCCGTGCCGGAAGCAGCGCTGCTCGCGACCATGACCGCGATCTGCTCGCTCGTGCCCGCCGTTGGTACGCTTTTGGTTTGGGTTCCGGTTGGAATCGGATTGATCGTGAGCTCGCACGCGGTAGCCGGCGTGTTCGTCTTGCTTTGGGGCGCGCTGGTCGTGGTCGGGCTCTCCGACTACGTGATTCGACCGACGCTCGTCGGCGGTCACGGCCACGTCCCGACATTGCTCACGTTCATTTCTTTGTTCGGCGGCGTCGAAGTATTCGGGTTGCTCGGTCTGATCGTGGGGCCGGTGATCGCGTCCGTCGCGCTCGCGCTGCTCCGCACTTATGATCGCGAAATTTGCGATACTTGAGGAGTTTTTTTAGCGCTACGCATTTCGTGGCGCTTGGCCGCTCGCGCCACAAGCTGCGCGACAGGCGCCTGTCCGGTCAGTTCTAACGTGGCCGCCCTTCTTTGGAAAACCGTGATCAGCCCGGCGAATCTGCAGCTTTGTCTTATTTCCGGCAGGCGAGCCCAAGCCTTTCGTGCGCGCTCCGGCGCGAAAGACGGAGATGTGATGAGTGGTCACCCGGAGCCCTTCTGTTGCGCGAGTGGCCAAGCAACATCGAATACGCAGCGCCTGAAGAGGGGTGATGAACAACCCCACCCAAAAACGGTTGCTGCCGCTCGCCTGCGACACTAGTTCTCTCGCACCATGACGCTCCGAAAAGACGTACTCGCTCAAGCTGCCACCATCGCTCGAGGGCTCGCGATTGATGCCGTGCATGCGAGCCAGAGTGGGCATTTGGGTTTGCCGCTCGGCTGCGCCGAAATCGGCGCGGTGCTGTTCGGACATGCGCTGAGCCACAATCCCGATCACCCCGAGTGGCTCAATCGCGATCGCTTCGTGCTCTCGGCTGGCCACGGCTCGATGTTCCTCTATTCGTGGCTCTGCCTCAGCGGCTACGCCGAAATGCCGATGGAAGAGATCAAGCGCTTCCGTCAAATGGGCTCGAAGACGCCCGGGCATCCGGAGCTCACCCACGCACCGAGCGGCATCGAGACCACGACCGGTCCGCTCGGGCAAGGTGTCGCGAACTCGGTCGGCATGGCGGTTTCGGCGAAGATGGCCGAAGCGCGCTTCAACACCCAGGAGCACGTGATCTTCGATCATCACATCGTGTGCCTCGCCGGGGACGGCTGCATGCAAGAAGGCGTAGCGATGGAAGCCGTCGAATTCGCCGGCCACCAAAAGCTCGACAACTTGATCCTGATTTACGACTCGAACGCCGTCACGCTCGACGCGATGGCCAAAGCCACGCAAAGCGAAGACACGGCCACGCGTTTCGAAGCGATCGGCTTCGACGTGCAAACCGTGGACGGCCATGAAATGGACGCATTTTACGCCGCGTTCGAGCGCGCGAAGAACGCGGGCAGCGGCAAGCCGCAGTTCATCATCGCCAAGACCTTGATCGGCAAGAGCATCCCTGAAGTCGAAGGCACGCAGAAAGCGCACGGCGAAGGCGGCGCGAAGTTCGCCGATGCCGCACGCAAAGGCCTCGGACTACCAGACACGCATTACTACGTATCGCCCGAAGTGCAGACCTACTTCGCCGAACACCGAAAGACGCTCGCGGCCTCGTACGACGGCTGGACCAAGAAGTTCGAAGCTTGGAAGGGCAAGAACCCGGAGCTCGCGAAGCTGCTCGCCACCTCGATTGCGAGCTCGCACACGTTGCCTCAGCAAACCTCGCAGAAAACAGCGCCCGTGGCCGAGCTGCTCGCCGCGGTACCGGAGTTCCCCGCTGATACCAAGATCGCGACGCGCAAAGCAGGTCAAGACGTGCTGCAGCCGCTTGCAGCGAAGGTGCCGCTCTTGATCGGCGGCAGCGCCGATCTCTACGGCTCGACGCTAAACTACATCGGCGATCTCAAAACCGGTAACGACGACTTCGCGCCTGGCCACTACTCGGGACGCAACATTCGTTTCGGTATTCGCGAACATGGCATGTGCGGCATCTTGAACGGCATCGCGTGCCACGGCATTTTCCGGCCGAGCGGCGCGACGTTCCTCGTGTTCGCTGACTACTGTCGCGCTTCGATTCGGCTCGCCGCGCTGAGCCACTTGCCGGTGATTTACGTGTTCACACACGATAGTGTCGGTGTCGGCGAAGACGGCCCGACGCACGAACCGGTCGAGACCATCCCCGGCCTGCGCGTGATTCCGAACCTCGACGTGATTCGCCCGGCGGATCCCGAAGAAACCGCGGGCGCATTCGCCGCCGCGCTCGATCACACCGACGGCCCGACGATGCTCGCGCTGACGCGGCAAGCGGTGCCGCTCTTGAGCCAAATCCCGGTCGCCGCGCGCCGTGAAGGCGCGCTGAAAGGCGGCTACATCGCCCGCAAAGAGACGGCCAAGCTCGATTTGATTTTGCTCAGCGCGGGCAGCGAATTGCAGCACGCGCTCAAGGCCGCCGAATCGCTCGGAGCGGGCACGCGCGTCGTGAGCCTGCCATGCTTCTCGCGCTTCGAGCGACAGTCGGCCGCATATCGCGAAGAGGTGCTGCCGAAATCTTGCCGCAAACGCGTGTCGATCGAAGCGACCGTGACTTCGACTTGGGCGCACTATGTCGGCATCGATGGCATCTCGGTCGGGATCGATCGATTTGGTATGTCCGCGCCGGGTGGCGAAGTGATGAAGGCGCTCGGCATGACCGCGGAAAGCGTGATCGAAGCCGTAAAGAGACTGGGCTAGTCGTAGGCGCTACGCGCGACCTGTCGCGCAGGGCAACCCTAGCAAGAAGAGACGGGCCCATTCGTTCGGTCTCTCTTTTCTCTCTCCTCGTCTTCGCAGCGGAGCGCGCGCGAAGGGCTCGGGCCCGCATGCCCGGAAATAAGACAACACTGCTGATTCGCGGGCTGATCACGGTTTTAGAAAGAAGGGCGGCCACGTTAGAACTGACCGACACGCTTCGTGATACCCGAAGGGGTGAACAGGCGCCAGTCGCGTCGCTCGACGCGCGAGCGGCCAAGCGCTGTGCTCGCGCAGCGCCAAAAAAAAAGCGCGCATTGTTCGAAACAATGCACGCCTTTTTTGCGGCGGACGGCGAACGCCGTCACGCGAGCAGGCTCAGAACCGTGAATCCGCGCGGTTGTGATCTTGGCGATCCTCGCCGCGGAGCTCTTCGGCGCGACCTTCGGCTTCGAGCCGTTCGTTGTCGACTACCGCGCCGATGCGGTTCTTCACGGCGCCTTTGACTTTTTCGGCTTTGCCTTTGGCGCGTTCGGCGGCTTTTGCGGCTTCTTGCTTGGCCTTGCCCTCGAGCTCGCGCGCTTTGCCCTCGGCGCGCATGCGGTCGTTGCCGATCACACTGCCGATGCCGCCTTTGATCTTGCCGCCGATTTCCTCGGCCGCGCCTTCCTTGCGTTTGCTGTCATTGCTCATGATGCTCTCCTCACTTCACTTGCGCTCAGGTAGGAACCTTGAAGCGGTGCGAACCACGCGGACCGTGATGATGAAGTCGGCGCTTCTTCGCAGTTCCGTACGCAACGAGCGCGACGACCAGCATTGCTGCAATCACCGCCGCGCACATCCGGGCCGGCGGCGCGAACGCGAAGCCGACCGTGTACGCAGCCAAGCAGATCGCGCTACACGCGATCGCGACCCAGATCGGCCGCGCTCTGCTTGCTGAACGTCGCATGGATCACTCCGGTGCAAGGCGCGCACCAACACCGGCGAAAACAGGGAGCACGCCGGAATCAATGCGGAACCACGCGGAGCCAATTGCTCGGAGGCACGCGCTGAAGCGCGGCGCATCGCCTCGATTCGGCGCGCGCGCCACGCTTGCCAATAAGAGACGAGGCGACTTTGCTTGCACGCTGCATGAAATCAGCGCCAAGCACGGCCTCGAGCTGACACGCGAGAAGTAGCGCTATGCTGCGCCGCGAAATGAGTGAAGCGCTTTTCCCCTGCCCTGCCTGCGGTCACTTGGTCTTCAGCGAAGCACCCGGCTCCGATGACATTTGCCTGGTTTGTTTTTGGGAAGACGATTTGACGCAGCTGCGCTGGCCAGCGCTCGCCGGCGGCAAGAACGAAGTTTCACTGAGCGAAGCGCAGAAAAATGTGCGCGAGTTCGGCGCGATCGAAGAGCGCTTCGCCGGGGACGTGCGAGCGCCGAGTGCGGAAGAGTCGCTCGATCCCGAGTGGCGCCCGATCTCGCCGAGCGATCCGTTCGAAGCCCCGGACGACGCGGCACCGTGGCCCGCGGACTCGACCACACTTTACTATTGGCGCCCGACGTATTGGCGCGCCGATAAGCGCGCGCGAGCTTGAGACACGAAATGCCCGGCGCTCACTCGTCCGCGCCCTTGATGCGCAAGAGCAGCCGCTCGATCTTGCGAAAAAGCAGCTCCGCGTCCGTCTTTTCGACGTAGTCTTCGGCCCCGAGCGAGAGCGCGATGCGTCGCTCTTTTTCGAGATCGCGCTCCGCCGACCAAACCAACACCGGAATGTCTTTGGTCTCGGCGTCCGCCTTCAACCGCGAGAGCAAATCGCGACCGTCCGCGTCCGGGAATCCGAGATCGAGCACCAACAAATCTGGTTTCACTTCGCGCGCGACGCGATGCACTGCGGCGCCCGACTTCACTTCCAACACCTCGTGACCGAACTCCGTTGCCACGCGCTTTACGGCGCGCTGCACCATCGGATCGTCGTCCGCGAGCAGAATGCGACAAGGACCCGCCATCGGGCGTTACTATAGTCGCACCGAGCGCGCCCGTGCACACGCGAAGCTACGCTGCAATCAAGGGAAACATGCACTTTCAGCGACGAAATCCGTCACCTACTCGCGTCCGGTGGCCGCGGTAGTCATTTTTTTGGCGCGTACTTCGGGGTGCCTTCAATGACAAGGCGCGCCGGTCGACACCGCGCTCGTCACTGGGCTGCAGGTCAAGTTCACGTTCACGCAGGTGACTAGAGTCTTGCTGCCGCACAGCCCGTTCACGCCGGGCCCGCTGCGACCGGTGCCTTGAAAGCCCGCTTTGCCCGCACCGGTCGGGCAGTTCAGCGTGTTGTTGCACACCGGGGCCGCGCCGCGCGCGCTCGGATCTTCTTCTTCCGCAGTCGAGCAGTCGTAGTCGAACGAAATGGCGTTGCCCGCAGTCGTGTATCCGTCGGAGTAAAAGTTCGGGTTCTTCGGGAACACCAGTTTGTTGTCGTCGTTGCAGTCACCGCCAACCAAGACCCATGAGCCGCTCGTCGGCGGATCGCACGCCAGCACAGCGCCGGAACTCCGACCATAACCGTCACCGTCGCTGTCGGGGAACCAAGTCTGCGTGCAACCACCGGCGCCCGCGTCGCCGATTGCACCGGCGCTGCTGCCGCTCGCACCGCCCGTGCTCGCTCCTGCGACGCTCGTCCCACCTGCACCGGTGGATTCACCGGCGGCGCCGCCGTCGCTCGCGCCCGCATTGTTCGCGCTGCTGCCCGCGCTCGCATGCGACCCGGCGACTCCGCCTTGACCGCCGCTCGCGCGCGTGCCGCTCGCACCGCTGCTCGCGCTCACATCGCCCGCATTGCCTGCGCTGACGGAACCCGCCACTCCTACGCCGCCCGCTCCGCTACTGCCGCCCGTTGCTCCCGCGAAGTCAGCGCCGCCGCAACCCGCGGCGATCGCGCTCGCGAGGCCAACCACACCCAACAGCAAACTGAGCGAACGAAACGTCATCTAAGTAAGCGCGAGCAACTAGCTCGCCGCTTACAAAGCGTAGCGCGGATGTCGACCGCGTGTACAAGGGCCACGTCGCCCACAGCGGACCCGTCCTCGCGAACTCGCGATTCCAGTGTCAACGCTTGGCGTCAGCACACCTTCCAAGCAGGGTTTACCCACAAAACTCAGCCCGCGGGAGCCCCATCTTGAACTGAGACGGGTTCTCTTGGGCCCTGCGCTGGCACAGCGCTTGGCCGCTGACGCATCGAGCAACGCGACTCGCGCCTGTTCGGTCAGTTTTAACGTGGCCGCCCATCATTCCAAAACCGTGATCAGCCGCGCGAACCTGCTGGCTTGTTTTATTTCCGGGCATTCGGCTGCCAGCCTTCGCGCGCGCTCCGGCGCGAAAAGAAGAGAAGGAGATGTGATCAATGGTCAGGTTTTATTTCCGGGCATGCGACCAAGCCCTTCGCGCGCGACTTTCAAGCCTCAATTCCCGACCCGCTTCAGCGCGACCGCGACGTTCGCCGAGTTCCAGCAATCGGTGATGTCCCAACTGAACGTCGTCGTATTGCCGATCAACGTATAGCCGGCGACACCCATGAAAATCGGATCGCTCGCGTTCCGGAGGTTCATCGTCTGGGTCATCGTACCCGGCGAGCTCACGCTCGCCGTGCTCGAAGTGCGCGCGCCGATCACGGCATAGCCGATGGTTCCGGCTTGCGCTTGTGGGAACGTGAGCGTCACGGCGCGATTGCCGAAGCCGGCTTGGTCGCAATCGTTGTCGACTTCGACCTTACTCGTGGTCACGAACGGAGACGGCGATTGCTGCACGTTCTCGAGTTCGACCACGTTCATCGCGCCAAAGCCTGCGAAGGCATTGTTGTTGTAGGTGACCGCAACCGAATACATGCCGGCCGTCGTGGGCAAGGCTGCATCGAGCAAATAAAAGATGCCGGCGTAGGAGTGCATCTCGCTGGTATTGATCTGCGTCGCGGCGATCATCGGCGTGCCGTTGTATTTCACCGACTCGGTCGTCAAATACGGCTCCGACCCCGTCACGCCAACCAACACGATGCGCGAATTGCCGGCACCCGCGCTGAGCGAATGCGTTTTCGTGAGCACCGGCAGCCCCGAAGTCCCGAAATTCATCAGCGCGCTCAAGCCCGAATTCGCGACCGTGATGTCGAGGTGATCCGAGCAGCCCGAGGCCAAACAAAAGCCGTTCGCGGGGCAAGCGTCGCCGCAATCGGTACAGTTGCTCAAGGTACCGAGCTGCGTATTACAGCCCTGCTGCGGCGTGCCGCAGTTCTTCCAGCCCGTAGTACAAGCCGGAGTGCACGCGCCGCTCGTGCACGATGTCGCGCTCGCGTGCGTGCTGCCGCAGACTACGCCGCAACCGCCGCAATTCAATTTGTCGCTGCCGACGGGCAATTCGCAGCCGTTCGCGTGATTCGAGTCGCAGTCGGCGAAGAGCGGCGCGCACAGCGGATTGCACGCGCTCGCCGAGCAATGGTTGCTCGTCACGTGCGCGGTCGTGCTCGAGTCGCAAGCTTTGCCGCAGCCGCCGCAGTTCCCGTCGTCGCTCGCGCTGTCGATCGGGCAACCGTTTTGCGGGTTGCTGCACGAGATGTGCGTTCCAGCGCAGATCGGCGCGCAAGTGCCGGCAGTGCAGCTCGTGCTGCTCGTGTTCGCCGTCGAGCACGCGATGCCGCAATTGCCGCAGTGATTTTTGTCCGTCTTGAGGTTGATTTCACAACCGTTCGTCAAATCCGTGTCGCAGTTGGCATGATCGACGCCGCAGCCGTCGAAGACGCACGCGCTACTGCCGCAATGCGCGGTCGCGTTCGCGAAGTAGCTGTTGCAATTCGAGCCCGCCGCGCCGCAACCGCCGCAATTGGTTTGGTTACTCGAAAGATTCACTTCGCAGCCATCGGTCGGCGAATTGTCGCAATCCGCGGCCGGCGCGCTGCACGATTTTACTTGGCAGGCGCCGCCCGCACAGAGCGGCGTGCCGCCCGCGACGGTGCAAGCTTTGCCGCACACGCCGCAGTTCGCGGTGTCGGCCTGCGTGTTCGTCTCGCAGCCGTTGGCGTAGCCGAGCGTGCAGTCGGCAAAGCCCGCGTTGCACGAAGCGACCGCGCACTGCGTGTCCGTGCACGCAGCGACGCCATTGGCGGCCACGCACAAGTTGCCGCACGTTTTGCAGTTGTTCACGTCCGTGCGCAGGTTCGTCTCGCAGCCATCGTGCGTCGGATCGTCGGTCGGATCGCCGTTGCAGTCGCCCCAGCCGCTCGGGCAGATTCGTTCGCCGCACTGATCGTTCGCGCAAAACGGCGTGCCGCCTTGAGTCGGCGTGCAGACCACGCCGCACCCACCACAGTTGTTCACGTCGTGGCTCACGTCTTTTTCACAGCCGTTTTCCGGCTTCCCGTCGCAATCCGCGAAGCCCGCGTCGCACGTGATCTGGCAGGCTGATGCGGCGCAATATGGCGTGCCGTGCACGGCCGGACAGCTCACCGCGCAAGCGCCGCAATTGGCGACGTCGGTTTTCGAGTTCACCTCGCAGCCGTCTTTCGGGTCGCCGTTACAGTCCAAAAAAGGCGGCGTGCACGTCTCCACGCCGCACACGCCACCGGCGCAGGTCACGCTCGCGTTCGGCAGCGAGCACGCCGTGGCGCAATCGCCGCAATGATCGGCGTCGGTGTGCAGGTTCGTTTCGCAGCCGTTCTTCGGATCTCCGTCGCAGTTCGCGGTGCCTGCGCCGCACGCGAGCGCGCATTTGCCGTTCTCGCAGTCACCGCCGACGCAATCGGACGGCGTCAAACAACCTTGTCCCGAGATGCACGCCGAGCAATCCGGACCCCCGCAATCGACGTCCGTCTCGCCGCCGTTCTGCACGCGATCGTTGCAAGTCGCGGTCGCGCACAGCAAAGCGGCGCACACGCCGCTGGTGCAGTCGGGACCGGCGCCGCAGCCGAGCCCGTCCGTGCAGGGTTTGCAGGCGCCACCGCCGCAATCCACGTCGGTTTCCGTGCCGCTTTGCGCGCCATCGGTGCAGCCCGCGGCTTGGCACGAGCCGCCGGTGCAAGTGCCGTCTTTGCAATCATCTTGGGTGTTGCAGCGCTGGCTGAGCGCGCACGGCGCGCAAGTTCCGCCGCAATCGACGTCCGATTCACCGTCATCGATTTGCGAATCTTGGCAATGCGGCAAGGTCACACCCGCATCCGCCTGCGTGAACGAAAAGCTCGGGATCGAGCACGAAGCAAGCGTGCACGCGCCCACAAAAACCAAGCCCCCGACACTCGCAACGCGAGTGAGACCGAGTTCGAACATCGCGCAGCAAGGTACTCCGCTCGCCGCTGTCGCGCTCTCGATTTTTGACCATCACCACGCGCGCGTCGCGCGAAGCATTCATATCCTCGTGAGTTCGCCTCGAGAAATCAGCGGTAAAAGATGATCTTTGACCGAGCAGGCGAGCAGCGATGTAAAGTCGGGAGTGAGATGAAGGACAACTTGGTGCGTTTCGGAGTCGCGATGGAGTCGAGTTTGATCGAAGAGCTCGACGCGCTCGCCGCCGCGCGCGGCTGCAATCGTTCGGAGCTTTTGCGCGATCTGACGCGCGCCGAAGTCAGCCGCACCGCGCTCGGCGAAAAAGTGCCGGCCTTCGCCGCGGTCACGCTCGTCTACAACCACCACGTGCGCGAACTATCCGAGCGGCTCACTGCGTTGCAGCACGATCTCGGTGAAGCCGTGCGCTCGAGCATGCACGTACACCTCGATCACGAACATTGTCTCGAAGTCATCGTGATGCGCGGGCGCTCGGACGAGCTCAGAGAAGTCACGAGCCGCATGATCGGCACGCGCGGAGTGATCCACGGCGGCGCGGAGTACGTCGCGGAAAACGCGCTCTCGCTCAGCAACTCGGGTCGCCGCGCGCACGTCCACGAACACGAACACGGCCACAGCCATGCGCACCCGCACTCGCCGGAACACGTGCATATACACGCACATACGCCGCAGCGAGACGCGCAGGGCAAACCCAACAAAAAAACCTTGCCGCGCGCACAACGCCTCAAGACGCGCCGCTGATCGCGTTCGTTGGGGTGCCTGGTGCCAATCCGCTAACTAGGATCATCTCGGGAATGTTTGGGCCCTGCGCGAGCACAGCGCTTGGCCGCTCGCGCATCCAGCAACGCGACGGGCGCCTGTTCACCCCTTCGGGTATCACGAAGCGTGTCGGTCAGTTTTAACGTGGCCGTCCATCATTGCAAAACCGTGATCAGCCGCGCGAACCTGCTGGCTTTGTTTTATTTCCGGGCATTCGGTTGCCAGCCTTCGCGCGCGCTCCGGCGCGAAAGAGGAGAGAGACCATGAACAGGGAGCACCGCCAGTTCGAGTGACCCTGCCTACTCCAGCAATCTCCCCGGCAAATCCCGCGCTGGGCACTCCATGCCATGCGCGCGCATCAGAGCTTCGTCTCTGAGCAGCTCGCGCGTTGCGCCGCTCGCCACGAGTTTGCCGCGATCGAGCACGAGCGTGCGCGAGCAGAGTTCGGCCACGAGGGCGAGGTCGTGCGTGGCGATCAAACGCGTGACGCGAAGCTCCGCCAAAATCGCGATGAATTCGCGGCGGCCGCGCGGGTCGAGCCCTGCGCTCGGTTCGTCGAGTACGAGGCTGCTCGGCTCGTAGGCGAGGAGCCCGGCGAGACAAGCGCGCTTTTTCTCGCCACCACTCAGTTGATGCGGCAAGCGCGACTCGAAACCAGCGAGCCCGACTTGCGCGAGCGCGCGCGTCACGCGCTGTTCGACTTCGGCGCGCGGGCAGCCGAGCTGCGTCGGGCCGAACGCGACGTCTTCGCCGACGGTTGCGCAAAATAGTTGATCGTCGGGATCTTGGAATTCTAGGCCGACGCGCGCGCGCACCCACGCGGCATTCTTGGGCGTGACCGCGCGGCCGTCGATTTGCACCAGGCCTTTGCTGCGCTGCCCAGCGTGGTCCGGCAAGATGCCGTTCAAGTGCAAGAGTAGCGTGGATTTGCCCGCGCCATTCGGGCCGATCAGCGCGACGCATTCGCCGGCCGCGACCGAAAAGCTCACGCCCGCGAGCGCCGCGTTCGCGCCGCCAAAGCTGAATTCGAGCTCGTGCACGGCGATTGCCCGAACTTCGGCGGCGGAGTCGCTCACGGCGCGCCTCGCGCGCGCATCGCGGCGTGCACGCGCTCCGCGCGCGAGACCGTGCGCAGGAACAAGATTCCGAGCGAGCTGCCGCGCGCGCGCCATTCGCCGGCGCGGCTCGCGCGCAAAGTACGGCTCGCGCGGGCGCGTGTCATGCGCGTCGATTCGTCCACGAAGAGGAACAGGTAGCGATGGAGCAGCCCGACGGTGCCGAGCAGGATTTCGGGCACGTGAGCGCGGCGCGCCGCGGCGAGCAGCTCCGAGATCGGCGTGGTGGTGGCGAGTAGTTGCAGCGCGAGCACGCTGAGCAAAGATTTGATCACGAGTGCCGCGAAGAGCAGGGCGCCGTGCGGCTGAAATAGCGCGAGCGAAGCCGCACTGAGCACGAACGGAAGCGCGACGCACGCACGACGAAGCAGCAGAAAAAGCGGCACGTTCGCCGCCAGCGCGACGAACGCGAGCCAGGGAGCCGCGCCGAGGCCCCACCACGCGAGCCGCATGGG
>DASYCL010000729.1:0-4924 GCA_036500245.1 Polyangiaceae bacterium
GTTCGAGGTGCGTGAGGGCGAGCGCGTTCCGTTTCGTTTGCGCTGGTTTCCTTCACACGAAGAGCCTGAGCCGCTGCCCGAGCTCGAGCAAAGCTTGCGCGCGACGGAACAGTTTTGGCAAGACTGGGTCGCGCAAGGAAACGACGAAGATCCGTATCGCGAGCACATCGTGCGCTCGCTGATCACGCTGAAGGCGCTGACGTATTCGCCGACCGGCGGCATGGTCGCGTCGGTCACGACGTCTTTGCCTGAAGCGCTCGGCGGAACACGCAATTGGGACTATCGCTTTTGTTGGTTGCGAGACTCGACGTTCACGCTCTACGCGCTCTTGCACGGTGGCTATCGCGAGGAAGCGCGCGCGTTCCGTGATTGGTTACTACGCGCCGTGGCGGGCGATCCGGGCAAAGTGCAGATCTGCTATGGGCTCTCCGGCGAGCGGCGTTTGACCGAGCTCGAGCTCGAGTGGCTGCCCGGTTACGAAAACTCGCGCCCGGTGCGGATCGGCAACGCCGCCTCCGAACAAATGCAACTCGATATCTACGGCGAAGTGGGGGACACGCTGCATCAAGCGCGCCGTCACGGCATCGATTCGGACGCGCTCGGCTGGCCGTTTCAACTCGCGCACACCGAGTGGCTGGCGAAAGCTTGGCGCGAACCGGATCAGGGTTTATGGGAAAAGCGCGGCAAAGCGCAGCATTTCACGCATTCGAAGGTGCTCACCTGGGTCGCGTTCGATCGCGCGATCAAGGCGGTCGAGAAATTCGGTTTGTCCGGGCCGGTCGAGCGCTGGCAGCGCGTGCGCGCGGAGATTCGCGAGAGCATTCTGAAACACGGCTTCGATCGCAGCAAAAATAGCTTCACGCGCGCCTACGGCTCGAGCGCGCTCGATGCGAGCTTGCTCTTGATCCCGGCGGTCGGGTTTTTGCCGGCCAATGATCCGCGCGTGCTCGGTACCATCCGTGCGATCGAGCGCGAGCTCTTGCAAGATGGTTTCGTGCGCCGCTACACGCCGGAGCAAGATCACAGCGGCGAAGGCACCGACGGCGCGTTCATCGCTTGTTCGTTTTGGCTCGTGGATGCTTACGTGTTGAGCGGTCAGGAAGCCAAAGCCAAAGCCTTGTTCGAACGCCTGCTCACGCTACAAAACGATGTCGGGTTACTCGCCGAGGAGTATGACGTCACGCGCGGGCGCTTGGTCGGCAATTTCCCGCAATCGTTTTCGCACGTCGCGCTGGTGAACAGTGCGAGGAATCTGGGCGAACGCATGCGCCCGTCCGAGCACCGCCAGAACACTTGAGGCGCCAACGCGCGTTACTTTGCCGGCGCGCGGCAAACTTGGCTGGCGCGTGCCGCGGCAGGCGAGCCGGCCGCCAAATGCGAGAGCTCGGCGCGGCCTTCACTCAAGCGACCGAGCGCACACAGCGCTTGTGCCTTTGCTCCGCGTCGTTCCACGCTGAGCACGCCATTCGGAAACTCGCGCTGATGTTCGTCCAGCAGTTTCAACGCGTCCTGCGCGCGACCGGCGTTGAGCGCGCTCGTCGCTTGGGACAAGAGCGCGACCTCTTGCGCCAAGTGATCTTGGCGGCGCGGCGCGGATTGCACAGCCGGCGCGCTGCTCGACGTTGGCGCCGCTGCCGGCGTGCTAGGCGCAGCCGTCTCAACCGCGGCCGCGCTCGCGGCATCGCTCGACTGCGCGGACGGCGCGTCGGCGATCGCCGCGCTCACTGTGGGAGCGGGCACTACCGCAGCTGGCTTTGTCCGCGGTTCGAAGGCGAAGAACAAGGCACCCCCCACCAAACACGCACCGAGTGCGCCTCCGCTGACGAGTTTCCAACCGAGCGCACGCGGCAGCGGAGCCGTGCTCATGTCGAGAGGCAGCGCGCTCGGGCCGAGCTGTGAACGGAGCGCGCTTTCGACGCGATCGCGATCGGCCGGCGACGGTCGCAGCGCGCTGCGGCTTTTCTCGAGGAGCTCGCGTGCTTTGGGGGTGAGCGTAGCCATGTCGGTCATTTTCCTTTGTTGCGCGCTTCGTGCCGGCCGAGCGCCGCTTCGAATGCCTGGCGCGCGGCGCGCAGCCGCGAATAAGCCGTATTCAAGGGGATTTGCAGCGCTTCGGCTGCTTCGGGAACCGTGAGCTCATCGACTTCGACCAGCGCGAACACTTCGCGCTTCGGTTCGTCGAGCTCGTTCAGCAGGGTCGAGAGCAACTCGAGATCGGCGTTGCGTTCAGTGTGTTCGAACGGCGTTGGTTCGGGCGACTCCGCGTCGGTCCCGGCGTCGAGCGAACGGCCGTTGCTGACCTCTGCACGGCGCGAGCGCCGGTGACCGCTCACGGTGCGCCGCACGACGCCGTAAATCCAGCTGCGCAGCGCGTCCGGCTTTTCGATCGAGTGCATTTTCGTGTGAATCACCACGAAGATCTCTTGCACGACGTCGTCCATCGCTTCGGATGGGACGCCCAGGCGGCGCGCGGAAGCCCAGACGAAATCGAAGTATTGTCGATAGATCGTTTGGAATGGAGGCAGCATGAGCGTCGGACCCGGGCTCGGATCGCCTTTTACGATCGAGAGCGGAACCGCGTGGAAGCCATGCCCTGCCATTGCCAACTATCGATGCAGTGGCGGTTCTGCGGGCACTCCGTCACAAAATCCACTCGGGTCCAATTGTTACTGTAGCCGCGGCGGCGGAAAGTTGCGCGACGCGGCCGACGCCGGCCAGCGAAATTTCCGGGCGCGCCGTCTCGAGCGCGGCATTCGCGCTGGCGGCGAGGCAGAACCATGGAGCCACGTAGAATCTCAGCGCCGCGCCGACACCGGGGGCAAGCCAAGTGCTGGTCGCCGTGCGCGGTACAATGTGGGGGCCGCTGCCCGTTGCGGAAATATGCTCGAGCGCGAGCGTCAAACACGGCGCGAGCTCGAAGCGGGACAGGGAGAGCGCGCGACAGGCGCTGAGCGTCGCGCTGAGCCGCGCGCTCTCGGCGTCGTATTGGGCTGCTTGAAATGTCGCGCTCGTTTTTTGCTTTTGCCACAGCGCGGCTTGGGCCAAAAAGCGCCAGCGATCGAGCGCGAGGCCGGCCGCGAATGCGACGCCGAGGTTCGGTTTCGGCAAGGGTCCAAGGCTCGCTGTGCCGAGTGGCAACTGAAGCAAGCCGTGCCAGCTGCGTGAAGCTCGAGTTTCGGGCTGCGGTTCGCGCGCGGGTTCGGCGGGCGTCGGCGGCTGTGGTTTCGGCGCTGCGGCGCTCGGTTCGGTTTTTTTATTTGGGTTTTCAGCCTGGGGCGACCCGTTCGTCGCAGTGCCGTCCGAGCGAGTCGCGTTCGCGCCTTCGAGATCGCCCGCGGCGAGCGGAGTCGACGAATGCAAGAGCAAAGCGAGCGCAACGGCCGTCGCGCCCGCGAGATCGTCGCACGATTTCGCGTCGATGTTGCGTTCGCCGACGACACTCCCGGCGTGAATCACGAGCCGCAAATGAAACGAGTCGTCGTCTTTGTGTTCGATCGTCGCTTCAGCGCTGAGTGGCGTCGCGGCTTGGGCGAGTGTGCCCGCAAGGCGGCGAATTTTGGCGCGCACTTGCTCCGCGCTCGGACAACCCGCGGGCGCATCCCACTCGAGCGCGACGAGATCCGGCGTTTCTGCGCGCGCCAACGCCGACCAGGAGCACCCCAAAAACCCGAACCACGCGGGCAATGCCAGACGCAGGACGCGCCGCGGATCAAAGAGTCGCGCTGATCGTGACATCGTCCACGTACACGACGGAATCGGCAGGTGAGATCCCGGTGTCGACCAAGTTGCCGACGTACCACTGATGGAATGTCGTCCCATCGACGGCGGTGACTACGCCCGCGGCATCGAAGAGCAGTTGCCCGTCCTGATAGAGTCTGATTTCGCCGGTCGCGTCGACCGCGCGCTTCACGTAGAGCTGCAGATGAAACCAGGAACCGATCGGAATTGGGGTGGGATTCTGCGGGCGCCGCACGGTCTTGTTCAGAAAGTCGAAGACCACGAGCTCGAGATCGCCGCTCGCGCCGTTGACCAGCGAAACGTCCCACAGCCCGGGTTCTGTGCTCGGATCGTCGCCGCGGAAGTGAAATAAGTTCCAGAGCTGCGCGTTCGTGTCGACGAGCGCAGGCACGAAGTACCACGCGCCGTAGTACGCCTCCACGGGCAATACGCCTTGGCGAACGCAGCGCACTTGATGTGCGTTCGAGTCGTCCGAATTCACGTGAAAGGCCGCGGCGAACTGACCCGCATGCTTCGGCGAGGTGACTGTCTCGGCCGAGGCATTCGCATCGGCGTAGCAGAAGCCGGTGAGCGCGTTGTAGTCGCAAAAGCGCGTCTCGAAGCCGGTCGACCAAGGAACGGTGATGGGCGCGGTTGGATCCAGCGAGGCGGCGTCGACACCCGCGTCGGCGCTCGCGGGGCAGGTCCAAGCTCCAACTTCTAACTTCGGCGCGCAGGCACAGAACGCGTTCAGTGCGCTGAATGCGAGCAGATGCGCGACTCGGCCGGCCACCTCGACAGTGTTGAAGGGAAACACGGGCTTGTCACCTGCCAACTCGAGCTGCCGATTTGATGACGGAAGCCCACCCGAGCCGGCACTGCGAAGGTGATGGCGCAGCTTCCGGCACCCAGTCTTTCGAGCCGCACGGTTCCGATCCCGCGGGAACGCGGAAAAAAACTGGTTCCATGGACCGCGGCCGCGGTGCTGTGCTGTTTCGGCGCTTGGGGTTGCAGCGCGACCGACGCGGGTTCTCAGCGAGAGACGGGCGGCACCGTCGGAGTGAGCGGCTCGACGGGCAGCGCTGGATCGACCAGCGTCGGCGCGGGTGGTGCGAGCGCGGCCGGCTCGACGGGCAGTGCGGGCGCGAATAGTGGCACCGCGGGTGCGATCGGCAGCGCGGGCACGAGTGCCGGAATCGCGGGTTCG
>DASYCL010000730.1:0-6664 GCA_036500245.1 Polyangiaceae bacterium
TCGCACGAAACCAAGCCATTTTTTCTAGCGGGTACACTGCTTCAGAGCCGGACGCAAAGCACGCTCTTCGACTCGAAAAAAGCCGGCGGCCCGCGCCGGTTCCGAGCTCCAAGCTGCTCGATTCGAGACTACGCTAGAACCCCGAGTACAAAGTCCGTCCAACCAGGCCTGGTCGTAAACTCCGTCATGATTTCGTTTCGTGCAGTGTCGAAGTCGTTCGGCGAAAAGCGTGTCCTGAGTGAGGTCAGCTTCGACGTGCGCGCAGGTGAGGTCTTCTTCATCATCGGCGCCTCGGGCGTCGGGAAGAGCGTTTTGATCAAGCATTTGATCGGGCTCTTGCGGCCGGATGCCGGGGAGATTTGGCTGGAGGGCGAAGAAGTCAGCCACTTCGACGAAAAGCGGATGTACGGCGTGCGCAAGAAATGCGCAATGGTGTTCCAGCACTCGACACTGTTCGACTCGATGACTTGCGCCGAGAACGTCGCGCTGCCGCTGCGTAAGCATCGTGCACTCGGCGCCGAGGCTGCGCTCACGGAGGCGCATCGCTTGCTCGAGCGCGTCAAAATGCAAGATTTTGCCGGGCGCTTTCCGAGCGAGCTCGGGGACGGTATGAAAAAGCGCGTGGCGATCGCGCGCGCGCTCACGCTCTCCCCTCGCTACGTGCTGTTCGACGAGCCGACGACCAGCCTGGATCCGGTGAGTGCACGCCGTGTCGATCAGCTGATTCGCGAGCTTTCGGACACCCTGGGCGTGACGAGTATCGTCGTTTCGCACGACCTGACTTCGATCTTCACCATCGCGGACCGCATCGTCATGCTGTACAAAGGAAGGGTGAAGTTAGTGGGCACGCGCGACGACTTTCGGAGCAGCGGGGACGCGGTGATTCAGCAGTTCATCAACGGCCGCGCCGAAGGGCCGATGGAAGCGTGAGCCGTTCATGAGTCAGCGATCGATCGAAGTCAAAGTAGGTTTTTTGATCCTGGTCGCACTGGGACTCTTGGCCGGCTTCGTGGTCGTGATGGGCGGCCTCAGCTTGCAGCCCACGATGACGGTCTACGTCAGCTTTCAGAACCCGGGCGGGCTGCAAGCCGGCGCGCCGATTCGCATCGCCGGCGTCAAAGTTGGCCGCGTCAGCGACCTCGAATTTCGCGGCGGCATGCTCGACCCAAAAACCAATCAGCCCGAACCGACGATCCGGGCGGTCGCGAAAATCGAACGGCGCTACCAAAGCGCGATCCGCGACAACTCGCGCTGGTTCGTGACCAGTCAGGGCGTGCTCGGCGAAATGTTTTTGGCGATCGAACCGGGCTCGAGCGATCGCCCACTTTTGGCCGACGGCGCGACCGTACAAGGCATCAGCCCTCCACGTCTCGATTTGTTGCTCAGCGAAAGCTACGAGCTTTTGCACAAGGCGTATCTCGGCATCAGCAACAACGAGCAGCAAATCAGCGAAACTTTCGACGGTCTGCATCGCACGCTCCACGCGAGCGGCGAATTTTTCGAGCACAACCAGGGCAAGCTCGATCACATCGTCGACAACATGGACACCCTCTCGACCGACGCGAGTTCGACGCTCAAAGCCGCGCGCGAACGCTACGTCGACGGCGCGCAAATTTCGCGCATCTTCAACGACGTCGAGCGCACCACTTCGGTCATGAATCAAAATCTCGAACCGATCATGACCGATGGGCGCGCGACGTTGTCGGACGCGAAAAAGCTCACGCATGCGCTCGCCAGCGATCCGCAAATCGAGCGCTACCAGCACATCACGCAAAATCTCAGCGACGCGAGCGGACAAGCCAAGGTCATCGCGGGCGACGCGCAGGCGCTGATCGATCACATCAAGGCCGGCAAGGGCACGGTCGGCGCGTTAGTGATGGACGAAGCGCTCTACGACGATCTGCAAGAGATGCTGCGTGACCTGAAGCACAACCCGTGGAAGTTTTTCTGGAAGCAATGAGCGCGCGCTGATTTCAGCCGTCGCCAGCATCCATCGGCGACGAACCGCTGCTCGAGCTGCCGCCAGTGTCACCGCCGGAGCCAGCAGTGGCCGATCCTCCCGCCGAGGTCCCGCCCGTCGTTCCACCTGCGGAAGTGCCCGCGTTCCCGCCGGAGCCGGCTCTCCCGCCACCCGAGCCGCTTGCGCCACCTGTGGCAGGTTTGCCGCCTGCACCAGCGGTTCCCGCGTTGCCGCTACCACCGGCATTGCTGCCCGCGTTGCCGCTACCACCGGTCGGCGCGGCGCCAGCCTCGCCCATCGCGGCATCTCCTTTTGCAGCTCCGGTATCCGTGGGCGGCGCGCCGTCGACCATCGAGACGATCCCGCTGAGATCCGAGCTGCAGACGCTCTTCGAAGAACCTTTCGCGCTCGGCACACACGCAAGGCCATCTTTGCAATCATCGGCACGAAAGCAAACGCTTCCTGGTCCGACTGGCACCTGCGGCCCGCCGCACGCCACGGCCCAAACACCAGCAACCGCCAGCAATGAGAACCCGCGAAGCAGCGGCAACCACGGGCTCTTAGCGCGCTTCATGCCGAATTTACGCTACCGGATTCTCGAACTCGGTCAAGCGCCGCTTGGCTCGGTCTCAATCGAGTTCGACCAGCAGATCGCCTTCGTCGACAGCTTGGCCTTCGCTCACGGCGATGCGCGACACCGTTCCCGCTTGCGGCGCTTCGACTGGCATTTCCATCTTCATCGACTCGAGAATGACGAGCGTCTGCTCGGACTCGACCGCTTGACCCGCGGAGACTTCAATCTTCCAAACAGTCCCCGTGATGTGTGCGCAAACCTGAACAGCCATCGAGGCGGCACTCTACAGCGTCCCGGCGCGTCTGCTTACCGCCCAGTGTGTAGTAGCCCGTGCCCACATCTACATACATAAGCGATCTACTCACCCAATGAATCGACGCCCTTATGAGTCGAATCCAAGAATCCGTTCGTACCCGACAATTGTCGTGAGAATATCTGGGCGCAACGTGCAGACTGGACTAGATTTCGAAGCCCAAGTTCAACGGCGCGAATGCTTGACGAAGCTCTTACCGGATTGGTATGCGCGTTGTGTAAAGTGAATCGCGCGCTCTCTGCGACGGATTGAGGACACTCGAAATATGGCCGAACAGAAGGAAAGCTCGGTTCTCTTCTCGCTCAAAGAATTGATGAGCCTGGAAGAGAATCGGATCAAAGAAGAAGAGGCCGACAAAGAGGCCCAGGCGCGTGCGGCAGCCGAAGCAAAAGCTTCTGCTGAGCGCGCGGCCCGCGATGCGGAAGAGCGCCGTCTGCGCGCGGAAGAAGAAGCGCGGCGCGCCGAAGAGCAGCGTCGCAAGGAAGAGGCCACACGCCTCGAAGCGATTCGCCACGGCGAAATCGAAAAAGCGCGCGCAGAAGCCGAACATCGCTCGCGCATGGAAGCGCTCACCGCGCAACAGGCGCACGAGCAGCAGCTTGCGGCCTTGAATAGCGATCAGGGGAAAAAGCGGCTCAAGGTAGTCGTAGGCGTAGTCTCGGCCGTGCTGGTGATCGGTGGCATCGCAACGGGTGTCGTGATGTCGAAGAACGCCGAGGAGCAAAAGCAGAAGGATCTGATCGCCGCCAAGGAGAAGGCCGACACGCAAAAGCAACTCGACGCGCTCAAGGGCCAATACGACGACGCGCAGAAGCATCAAGAAGAACTCGAGCGTCAACGCGACAGCGCGAAAGACGAAGCCACGCGCGCTCGCCTCGAAGCCGAGCTCTCGAAAGCCAAGAAGGACACGCAGGCCGCCAGCGCGGCTGTGGGTGCCGGCATGCAGCGCGCGGGAAGCTCCAAGTCGAGCGGCGGCGCGGCCAAGCCGTGCAGCTGTCCGCCCGGCGACCCGTTGTGCTCGTGTCTGTGAGCGGTCGAGATTCAGCGCGAAGGAAGCTCGCTTTCGCATTGGATTTCCCAACCCTCGCAGCCGCCGAGCGCGGCGCGCTAGAGGTCGCAGATTCGGTCGGTGTGTTGAAGGTCGGGCTCGAGCTGTTCGTCAGTGAAGGACCGCGCGCGATCGCGCTTGGAGCGCAGGTTGGATGCGAGATCTTTCTCGATCTCAAACTGCACGACATCCCGGAGACCGTGGAACGCGCGGTAGCCGCAGCCGCCGCGCACGGCGTGCGCTATTTGACCG
The DNA here is from genome assembly GCA_036500245.1 of Polyangiaceae bacterium. Lineage (GTDB taxonomy): Bacteria > Myxococcota_A > Polyangia > Polyangiales > Polyangiaceae > PMG-095. The sequence continues at coordinate 4,148 of DASYCL010000730.1, forward strand.
TGCACGCCGCCGGTGGACCCAAAATGTTGGCCGCAGCCGCGCGTCGCGCCGAACGCGAAAACACCGGCCTCACCCTGCTCGCGATCACCGTGCTCACTTCGCTGGATCTGAGCGATCTGAACGCAATTGGTGTGAGCGCCGGATCCACCGAGCATGCTTTGCGCCTGGCGCGGCTCGCACAGGCAGAAGGCATTCCAGGCATGGTTTGCTCGGCGCTCGAAGTGACTTCGTTGCGCCAGGCATTGGGCACGAAAGCCGTGCTCGTCACGCCGGGCATTCGCCCGCAAACCGGCGGCGGCGACGATCAGAAGCGTACTGCGACTCCCGCGCTGGCGATTGCAGCCGGTTCGAACCTCCTCGTGGTCGGTCGCCCCATCCGTGACGCAGCGGATCCGGCGCTCGCCGCCCGCGCCATCAGCGATGAAATTCAGCGGGCGTCGGCGCTGGCCTGAGCGGCCGCCGCGGCTCGCGGAGCATCCCGCGGGCACCGAAGGCCTACGCCTGATCGCGGGACTGCAGCCGGTACGCGAGGCGATCCGCGTGCGCCGCTCCGCGCTCAAACGCGTCGCGATCGAGCAAAAACCGAGTCCTACGCTCGAAGCGTTGGCGCGCTTCGCGACGGATCAAGGCGTTGCCGAGGTTGTACGCGCCGCTCGCGCGGACCTCGATCGTTGGACGGACGGGGCGCAGCACCAGGGCGCAGTCGCGTGGGGCCCAGAGCTCGAGCTCACCGCGTTCGAAACGCTGCTCGATGACCCAAACTTGCTCGCGCTGGCACTCGATGGGATTCAGGATCCGCAAAACTTCGGCGCCGTAATTCGCTCCGCCGTCGGCGTTGCGGACGCGGCCGTTGTTTGGGGCGAGCACTCCTCGGCACCGCTCAGCCCGGCGACCGGGCGTGCCTCGGCCGGTGCGCTCGAGCTAGCGAAGCTGTGCCGAGTTCCGTCATTGGTCGGCGCACTGAACGCGGCGCGCGAGCGCGGTGTCGCGGTGATCGGCTTGGACGCGCATGCACCGCAGCGAGTCTCCGAGCTCTCGCTCGAGGGGCCAACAGTACTCGTCGTTGGCAACGAGCACGAGGGCATGGGGCGCGGCGTTCGCCGCGCGTGTAGCGCGGTTGGTCGCCTGCTCACCAGCGGACGGATCGATTCGTTGAACGCCTCGGTTGCCGCTGCATTGGCCCTCTACGAGGCGGCTAATTCTCGAATTAAATCGAGATCTTAAATTCGAGATCTGAAGCGTTACTTTTCCTATTGGCATGATACTGAATACTCGCGCAGCCTTTCATCGTGCGCGCTCCATTCAATGGAACGCGCACGCAAGGCCTCGATGAAATGGAATCGCGAATCATCTCGATCGGTTGGCAGACAGCCGTGAAGCGCGCACCCGAACAAACGCCGCGAGGGATCAGCCATCACTTCAAGGTTGTGAATTTGCGGAGCCGAGCACGCGCTGAAACCCTGTGATTGCAGCCTGAACCTGCTCGTTGGTCGAATCGTCGCCGAGGCTGACGCGAACCGCGGCTCGGGCTCGCTCTCGGCCGAGCATCGCGCCGATCACCATCGACGGTTCGGTGGTTCCGGCGCTGCACGCACTCCCGCTCGAGACACACACGCCGAGCAGGTCGAGCGCGGCGACCAGTTCATCGCCCGAGTGCCCAGCGAAAGATAGGTTCGAAACATGTGGCAAGCGTTCGGCCTGTGCGCCGTTGACCTGAGCGGCGCGCGCAAACGTTTGCTCGAAAAGGTCGCGCAATGGGGCGAGCGCGCGGTAACGAAGCGGGCCAGTTTCGCTTCGTTCGAGCGCCGCGAGGAATCCGGCTGCCGCCACCGGATCGACCGTACCGGGCCTGAGCCCGCGCTCCTGACTGCCGCCAAGCAAGACGGGTCGCGGCGTATTCAAGCCACGAAAAGCCAAGGCCCCGATCCCTTTCGGCCCCCGGATTTTGTGGGCTGCGACTGCCATGCTGTCGGCGAAGCGCCAGCGTTCAGGCGGCAGCTTGCCAAGCGCCTGAACCGCGTCCACGTGTAGCGAGGCGCCGAGCTCATGGGCAATTAACGCCACTTCTTCGATGGGCTGGAGCACGCCGGTCTCATGATTGGCGGCCATGAGCGCGGCTACCGCCCCGCGCGGCAGCCGTTCGAGCGCCACGCGGAAACTCGCAGGCTCGACGCGCCCGTTCGGCAAAGCCTTGACCCATTCGACCGGAACCCCACGCTCCGCGAGTGCCTCGGCTACGCGCGTGACTGACGGATGCTCGAGCCGGCTCAAAGCGACCCCGGGCGCTCGACTGAGTGCGAGGTTGTTAGCTTCCGTGCCGCCCGAAGTGAGCAGCACGTCGCGCGGATTCACGGCGCAAATGTCGGCCAATTTCTCGCGCGTATCCTCGACCAGCGCGCGCGCGCGCCGACCGAGTCCGTGCACGCTCGCGGGATTCGCCCAAGCTTCCCGGCTCGCGCGCTCCATCGCGGCCAGCACCGACGGATGCGGCGGCGTGGTCGCGTTCCAATCGAGATA
>DASYCL010000731.1:0-4966 GCA_036500245.1 Polyangiaceae bacterium
TCGAGGGCTTCGAGCGCCTGGCTGCGCTGAAGTAGCCGCGCGCGCGCCGGCTGGCTCTTCGCGCGCGAGCCACAGCGCCGCCGCTTCGCCAATCGCGTCGCGCAGCTCTTGGTCGTCGATCTCGTTCAAGCGTTCGGTGAGCTTCGGCGGCAGCGGCGCTTTGCGCGCGGCGGGCCTCGGCGCGAGCGGGTCGCGGAGTGGCGGGGCGATCTCGCGCACGCGGAAACGCACCGTGTCGACCTGCACGTTGACCGCTCGGAGCCGCGTGACGATCTCGTTCACGAGCAGCGAAAGCTCCTGCGCCCAGCTCGCCGAAGCCACGAACACGGTGAGCTCGCGTCCGCGTTTGGGCCCGGGCTCGGTGCGCGCCGCGATCCGTTCCCCGACGACGCGCCGCCACTGCTCGCGATCGATCGCGGTGCCGGCGAGGCGTGCGGCCGTCTCGCGCGAGCTGGCCAGCAAGCTGCCGAGCGAAGCCGGCCGATCGCGCGTCGATTTGCGGGTCACGGGTGGCCCAGTCTAGCGCAGCGTGTCGTGCGATTCGCCCGATTCGGCCGCCAATCGCCGCGTTGCTGGGGCTTTTTGCGTCGGTTATCGGCCGAAATCCTTGAATGGCGAAGCAACAGAAGGCATCTCGAGTGAGGCATGAAGAAGGTATCGTGTTAAACACGCGGTCGGAACCGGGCCATCGTGGTGACCGGTCAGCGGTTCAATGACGAATTCGAGTGTTCGGAGAGGTATCGTTTTGCGGGCTCGGAATCTGACCTGGGTTGGCGCGGGCGCCGTGCTCGTGATCGGCGTCGCGGTTGCGGGCATGCACTACTCCGGTGGAGGGATGAGCTCGGCCGCCTCCGCTTCGTCCTCGTCGGACGATTTGGCGGCGCTGGCCCTGCCTCCGCCGATTGGTTCACTCGCGCCTCCGGCAGGCGGCGGCAACCAGCCGGCCACGCTCGCAGCCGAGATCGAAGTAGCTCGTCCGCTCATCTCGGACACCAGCGGTCCGCTCGATCGCGGCACCGCGTCGCTCGCGCTGTGGGCGAGCACGAACTTGACTTGGTCCGAGCTAAAGTCACTGCCGACGACCAATCCCGCGTTGTTTCGCAAGGATCCCGATCAAGAGCGCGGGCGCCTGCTCTGCATCGAGGGCACGATCCAGGAAATTCGCGCTGAAAAGAACCTCAGCCGGCGCTTGGTGATGGATCGGGCGGCTCCGCTGGTCGAGCCAACGCTGAACAACGGCACGGGTTCCGGCTCCCTCAACGGCACGAACACAGAGAACGGCAGCGGCAAGACGAACCCCGGCAGCGGCAGCACGGGCGACACCCACGGCGCGGACGCCGGCGACAGCCTGCTGCTCGGCAGCGACGACGCAGAATGGGCGGTGCCCGGCGGCAAAGTCTTTTTCGCGACCATCATCGAGCCCGATCACAGCAAGACGGACGAGGCGCGACTCAAAGCCAAGCCGTTCATCGTCGAAGCCATCGCCGCGAAGAGCACCGGCACCTTGGTGGATGGCGACAGCGCGCGCTTCTGCGGCGTGCTGACCGGTGTGGTGCTGACTGGCAATGATCTCAAGCTCGAGCACCGCGCGGTTGGCATGTTCGATCTGCCGGAGAACACCGGCAACGCGCCGCGTCCGGTGGCGCCGGCACCCGCTCCGAGCGCAAGCGCCGCGCCGTAAGTCGCTCAGAGGCCGGGCGCGTTCAGATCGGCGTCTTTGCCGGGGAACCAGCGGCTCGCGATGCGAATCGCGTTCGTGGCCGCGCCGAGGCGCAAGTTGTCCGCGGCCATGGTCAGACACACGCTCTTTCCGCTCGCGTCGCGCGCATCACGGCGCAAGCGACCGACCAGCGCGCGATCGCGTTCGTGCACGCAGGAGAGTGCAGAGAGGCCGTCCCCGGACGAACCGGGATAGAAGCGCACGAACGGCGTCTGCTTCGTGTCCGCGAGCAGCGCTTCGATGGTACCGAGCTCGGCTTGCTCTTTCAGCGTGAGCCAAGCGTTGAGGTAATGCCCGACCGCGACCGCGACGCGACAGCACTGCGCCGAGACCGCGAACTCGGCGGAGTCGAGGATCTTGCGGCTCTCTTGCACGAGCTTGCGCTCTTCGGCGGAGAAGCCGCTCTCATCTGTCTTGCCGTTGTGCGGCACGCAATTGCCGGCGTAGCGCGCGACATTGAACGCGCTACCGAGGCGATTGAGCTCGGCATAGCCGTTCTTCGATTCGGCCAAGAACTCGTCGAGCGCGGCGATGCCTGCGCCGCTCACGGCTTGATACGTACTGACCGTCGCGGATTCGAGGCCGAAGCGGCGCTTGAGTGGGCCGGTGGCGAGCGCGAACGGAATCGTGGTGCAATTCGGGTTCGCGACGAGGCGCACGTCCTCGCGCACTTCGCGACAATTCACGCCGCCGACGACGAGCGGCACCTTCGGGTCGAGGCGATACGTGTTGCTCTTGTCGACCACGCGGTAACCGAGATCGAGCAAGCGCGGCACGAAGCGCGCGCTGTGATCGTCGTCCAGCGCGACCAGCGCGAGCTCGCCGCGCGGCGCGTCTGCGCCTTCGAGTTGCGGTGCGCCACGCACCTTGTACGACTTGCCGCCGTGCTCGAGGTTCTGATCCCGGCTTGCATACAAGAAGAGCTCCGCGCCAGGCCAAGCGCGTTGCACTAAGTCCAAGCTTTCACGCCCGACGAGGCCAGTTGCACCGAGAATGCAGATCCGCATGACGCGTCCCATATCACGTAACGAAGACGCTCGCCGCTCGTTCAAGGAATCAGCCGAAATGCCGTGCCGAAGTTACGCACGACAAAACCCCGAGCCCCTGCGGAACAAGCATTTGCCTCAAGCTCCAGACATGTAAGTCGCGCACACCAAGCGTCTACATTCACCCCCAAGAGTTAGAGTTCACTCCGCGCGCCCCGCGAACTTCGCGAACGCCTCGCGAACGGTTTGGGAACCAAAGAACGAAGTTTACCCCGCGCCCCGCGAACGTTTTGGGGCCGGGGCCCCAAAACAAACCTTAAGAGACGCGTTGCGTTTACGTATTGACGATGTCACCTTCGAAGGTTGAGCTGCGCGAGAAATTTGAAACTCGCAGCTCTGAGGACATTGCTCGATGCGAGAAAGCGTATCCCGTACTTGGCTTGGTGCATTGGGGTTGGTTGCTGCGTTCGGGCTGGCGCGCTGCGGCAGTTTTCCGGAGCTGACGAATCAGACCGCGATCATCGACCTGCCTGACGCAACGACGACGACGGGTGGCTCTTCGTCGAGCAGCGGTGGCTCGGACACGAACATCAACACGGGCGATATGCCGGACGCTTCGGGCGGCAGCTCGAGCATGGGCGAAGCCGGCGCGGGTCCGATGGCCGCGATCTGCGGCGACGGCGTCGTCAGCGGTAGTGAAGAGTGCGATGACGGCAACACCAAGGCCGGCGACGGCTGCAAAGGCGATTGCACGGTCGAGCCGGGTTACATGTGCACGGTCGCGGGCAAACCATGCGTGCTCAATCCGCAAGATGCAGTCTGCGGCAACGGCAAACTCGAGCTCGATGAAGCCTGCGACGATAGCAACAATCAAAACGGCGACGGCTGTTCTTCGACCTGCACGATCGAGGCGGGCTACACCTGCGATCCGAGCAGCGGCGTCTGCACGAAGACCGTAGCACCGGCCGTCTGCGGCAACGGGCTCGTCGAAACGGGCGAAAGTTGTGACGACGGCAACCCGGTCGACCACGACGGTTGCACCGCATGCCAGACCGACACCGGCTACGTGTGCCCGAACGCGGGCCAGCCTTGCATCGCCGCTCAGTACTGTGGTGATGGCATCCTGCAAGTCACGCTCGGCGAAGATTGCGACGACGGCAACAACCGCCCGAACGACGGCTGCGATTCGCTCTGTCACACGCAAGCCGGCTACCTCTGCTCCGCGCCGACCGACAGCGACGGTGGCGTGACCGGTCCGGAAACGTGCACCAAGATTTGGGTTTGCGGCAACGGCATCGTCGACCCGCATGAAGCGTGTGACGACAAGGGCGCGAGCGGCGGTTGCTCGGCGGACTGCACCCAAGTATTGCCCGGCTTCACCTGCAGCAAGGATCCGACGACCGGAGCGGGCAAGTGCGTCACGGCGCCGAAGGCCGTTTGCGGCAATGCGATCATCGAAACGGGTGAAACTTGCGACGACGGCAACAAGCTGAGCACCGACGGCTGCTCCTCGACTTGCCGCATCGAACCCGGCTTTTCCTGCGTCACGCCGGGCATGAAGTGCACGCAAAACGAGCGCTGTGGCGACGGCAACGTCGACATCGATCGTGGCGAGGAGTGCGACGACGGCAATGCCCTCGCTGGCGACGGCTGTTCGGCGACGTGCAAAGGAGAACCGAATTTCACCTGCACCACGCCCGGCAAGCCGTGCGCTTCCACGATCATCTGTGGCGACGGCACCATCGCCGGCACCGAACAGTGCGACGATGGCAACAAGGTCAGCACGGACGGTTGCACCTACCCGGGCTGCACGGTCGCGCCGGGTTATTTGTGTGCGGTGGCAGCGCAACGCTGCGTCGCGAAAGCCTGCGGTGACGGCATCAAGGCCGGCAACGAGCAGTGCGACGACGGCAACTCCGTTTCGAACGACGGCTGTAGCTCGACCTGCAAGATCGAGGCGGCCTACGCCTGCGTGCCGACCGGCGCGGCGAATCCGAGCCCGACCACCCCAGACACCAAGTGCCACAAGACGGTGTGCGGCGACGGCAAAGTCGACCCGGCGCATCCCGGCATCGGCACGCCGGAAGGCTCCGAAGAGTGCGATCTCGGCGACCGCATCCCGTACGACGGCTGCTCGCCGACCTGCACGATCGAGCCGAAATGCGCGAACGGTAGCTGCACCGCCACTTGCGGCGACGGCTTCATCTTCAGCAGTGAAGCGTGCGACGACGGCAACACCTTCTCCGGTGACGGCTGCTCG
>DASYCL010000732.1:0-2027 GCA_036500245.1 Polyangiaceae bacterium
TGCAACCGAATGCGTCGACCCCCGGGTGCTGCGTCGCGACCGGCACGGCCACCGACCTCGCGATCGACGACCTCGAGGATCTCGACAACACGATCCTGCCGATCGGCAATCGCCAGGGCTACTGGTACTCGTACAAGGATACGAGCACGGCGACCACGCTTTCGCCCAGCGCCAGCCCCTTTACGATCGCCACGGGCGGACACGCTTGTTCGCTCATGCCGGTCCCGCCCGCCTGCGCTGGCGTGCCGATGGGCATGGCCGGATCAGCCGAGATCAAGGGCTCGGTCAACCTCGCGACGGACACCGTCCCGGCATACGCCGGCATGGGTTTCGATTTCAACAATCACTTCATGAAATCGTGCCCGTATGGCGCGAGCGCGTACCACGGCATCTCCTTCTACGCGAAGGGTTCTCCGTTCAAAGCCTCGGTGAAGATCCCGGCGACCACTGGCGCCACGGCCCAGAGCGTCGGTACCTGCGCGGCGATGTGCGAAGATCACTACTCGCAACTGGTCGCGCCGCCGCCGGACGGCTCTTGGGGCCTGGTCACGATCTCGTTCGCGGACACGACCAAGTTCAAGCAGGCCGGTTGGGGCACTGCGGCCGCGTTCGATGCGGGCAACATCCTCGCGGTGCAGTTCCAGGTCGACGGCGCCACGACGGCAACCGCGCCGGTCGCCTACGATTTCGCGGTCGACGATCTCGCGTTCACCCCCTGAGACACTGAGTCGAGTGCGCGAAGCTCCGCGCGCGGGCCATCGGGTCCGCGTCGGAGCTTCGTGCATTTTGTCGTCACGCGCAGAACTGCGAGTGCTGGCGCCATGCCTGGATCAGCCGACTTCGGCTAAATCCTTGTGCGCGGCCGCGCTCATCTCTGCGACGAGCGTCTTCAGCACCGCCGGGTCTGGCCCTTCGACCATCAGTCGGAGTTTCGCTTCGGTGCCGCTCCAGCGCACCACGACGCGCCCGTTCTTGCCGAGCTTTTTCTCGGCGTGCAAGATGCGCTTGCCGAGCTCCGCCATCTGCTCGAGCGGGCGGCGCGCTGGCAATTTCACGCTTTCCAAGACCTGCGGTACGCGCTGCATCACTTTCGACAGCTCGCTGAGCGGCCGCGATTCCTGCAGCATGCTGGCGATCACTTGCAGCGCAGCGACCGTGCCGTCTCCGGTGGTCGCGTGGTCCAAGAAGATCAGATGGCCGGATTGCTCGCCGCCAAAGTTGTAGCCGCTCTTCCGCATCTCTTCGACCACGTAACGATCGCCGACCGCGGTGCGCTTGATTTTGCCGCCCGCTCCTTCGAGCGCGCGATCGAGGCCCATGTTGCTCATGATCGTGGTCACGAGCGTCTTCTTGTGTAAGCGCTTTTGCTTGAGCATGCGCGTGCCGCATAGGGCCATGATCGCGTCGCCGTCGACGATTTCGCCTTTTTCGTCGACGAAGATCACGCGATCGGCGTCGCCGTCGAGCGCGACGCCGAGGTCCGCGCCTCGGCGCTTCACTTCGAGCGCCACGTGCTCCGGGTGCAATGCGCCGCAGTTCCGATTGATGTTCACGCCGTTCGGGCGACAGCCGAGCTGCACGACGTCCGCGCCGAGCTCGGCGAGCACGAGCGGCGCGACGCGATAGGCAGCGCCGTGCGCGGCGTCGACCACGATCTTCAAGCCGTCGAGCGCGAGCTCTTTCGGAAAGGTGCTCTTGGCGTAGACGATGTAACGGCCCATCGCGTTGTCGAGCCGCTCGGCGCGACCGATGCCGGCGCCGGTTTTGCCTTGCGTGTCGAGCTTCGAATTGGCGAGCAGCGCTTCGATCTCGACTTCTTCTTTGTCCGGTAACTTGAAGCCGTCGGGACCGAAGATCTTGATGCCGTTGTCCGCGAACGGATTGTGGCTCGCGCTGATCACGACCCCCGCGTCGGCGCGCATGCTCTGCGTCAGGTTCGCGATCGCCGGCGTGGGGATCGGACCCGAGAGCATCACGCGGCCACCCATGGCGCAGATCCCGGCGGCGAGCGCCGTCTCCAGCATGTA
>DASYCL010000733.1:0-2690 GCA_036500245.1 Polyangiaceae bacterium
CGAGTGATCCCCGCTCGCTGCAATGAACGCAGCATGCTCGCTCTGCTGAGGTCGACGCCGTACCGAGTGGTCCAAGCATCCTTGAGCTGGTCGAGCGTTGCGTCCGGCATGTCCGCAACGACGCGAAGAAGCTCTGGGAACTGCTCGTCTAAGATCCTCGGTGGAAACCCTCCACCAGCCGCTTCTGGCACGACGTGGCCAAGCTCACGCTGGCGTCGCAGTAGTCGAGAAACCGTTGCTTCACCGACGCCAAATCGCTGCGCCAATTCGAAGTACGTGCCTTCGCTCCGCCCAGATGCGGCCACGATGCGGCGCCTCAGGTCCAACGATAGCGAATTCACGCACCGCTATAGATCAGACTCGCTCGATCTTTTCAAGAGAGAAGCGGTGTAGGAGGACAAAATGAAAACGGTTGTGCGAGTGGGGATTGCGCTCAGCGTGCTCGGGCTGCTCTTTTCGACATCGTCGTGTGGAAGTAGCGGAGATGATGCCGCTCAAAGCGTCGACCCGTGCTCGGGGCAGTGCGCGAAGGCGAAAATGTGCCAGATCGACGTCTCTGCGTCGTGCCTATCGAACTGCGAAGACATCCACAGTCACGCCAAGGGAAAAGGTTGCGACACCCAGCTCGCTGCCTACGACTCATGCATGAACACGGCGACCTGGTTCTGCAACGCCGCGCTAGAAGCGCAGCAACAGACCAGCTGCCAAGACCAACAAGATGCGCTCGAACTTTGCCTCCCCTAGTGTGAATCGAGCATTCTGCTAGACGGGAATGGAGTCACCAGTGACGAACTTCGCGGGTCTCCTGCGGGCTTTCACCACGTACCAATCTCGCGATCGGGTTACCACCCGGACGAACCCGGGCGCCGCACTTGGGGGTGAATTCTCGGCGGCGTTCAGCGCGTGAACGCGCGGACGAGCTCGGGCATGTCGCTGAAGATCGCGTCCGCGCCTTCGTTCGCGAGCTCGTCACGCGAGCCGTAACCCCAGAGCACGCCGGCTGAGCGCAAACCGTTTTGCTTAGCGCCGCGGATGTCGTGCAAGCGGTCGCCGATCATCCAGGCGTCGCTCGCGCGCACGGCTTCGCTTTCGAGCACGTGCGCGATCAGCTCGCCTTTGTGACTGCGCACGCCGTCGAGCTCGGAGCCGTACACACGCTGAAAAAACGGTCCAAGCTCGAAGTGTTCGACGATGCGCGTCGCGAACACGTGCGGCTTCGAAGTCACCACCCAAAGCCCGAATCCGGCCTCGCTGAGTGCTTTCAGACTCGCAGAAATCCCGGGGTAAACGCTGTTCTGCGCCCAACCGTGCTCGGCATAGTGCTGCCGATAAATCCGGATCGTGCGCTCGTTCAACTCTGCATCGGCCGAACCGAGCAAGGCGCGAAACGCGTCGTGCGTCGGCGGCCCGATGAACGGCAACAGCGCCTCGTCCGATGGCTCTTCGCGCCCAATCGCACGGAGCGCATGACGCATGCCCGACATGATGCCAGGGCGCGAATCAGTCAGTGTGCCGTCTAAGTCGAAGAAGAGGTGCATGGGAGAGGGAGAGTACCGCCATGGCGCCAAAGCGCGCGGAGATCGCTGACCTGAATTTGGGTTTTACAATGCGCGTCGGAGGGCAGCGTGAAAAACGGCGGGTTGCGGCGTGAGACACTCGGCAATCGCGCTTGGTGTCGTCTACGCGTCGCGCCTCGTCAGTCTGCGCGCCCCCCCAAAAAATTCGGCGACCTCGGTCCTTTCGGCGTTTTTGCGGTGAAATCTCGACTCTTCTTCACGCCGGACGCGCGTTCGAGGACGCGAGCTAGATATTGTCCAGTGAAGCTCTTTTTCACGCGCGCTACGTCTTCCGGCGTGCCTTCGGCGACGATTTGGCCGCCTGCGCCGCCGCCTTCGGGGCCTAGATCAATGACCCAATCGGCGTGCGCGATCACGTCTAAATTGTGCTCGATCACGAGCACGGTGTTGCCCGCTTCGACCAAGCGCGACAAGACCTCGAGCAGCTTTTCCACGTCCGAGAAGTGAAGGCCCGTGGTCGGCTCGTCCAAGATGTAGAGGGTGCGCCCAGTGCCGACGCGCGAGAGTTCGCGCGCGAGCTTGATGCGTTGCGCTTCGCCGCCCGAGAGCGTCGGCGAAGGTTGCCCGATTTTTACGTAGCCGAGCCCGACATCCGCTAGGGTTTGTAGGCCGCGCCTGATGTTGGTGTGCACGCTGAAGTGCTCGAGCCCTTCGCGTACGCTCATCTCGAGCGTGTCGGCGATGCTCTTGCCTTTGTACAGCACGCGCAGCGTGGCTTCGTTGAAGCGACGGCCGCCGCATTCTTCGCAGGTCACGTACACGTCGGGCAAAAAGTGCATCTCGACTTGGCGCACGCCGTCACCCGAGCAGGCTTCGCAGCGCCCGCCTTTGACGTTGAAGGAAAAACGCCCTGCGTCGTAGCCGAACGCGCGCGCTTCGCCGGTGCTGGCGTAAAGCTCGCGGATTTGATCGAACACTTTGGTGTACGTCGCGGGGTTCGACCGCGGCGTGCGCCCAATCGGCCGTTGATCGATGCCGATCACTTTGTCGATGTGCTCGATGCCGAGGATCTTTTCGTGCGCGCCGATCGGAGCGCGCGCGTCGTGCAGCGCGCGGGACAGCGCGGGTTGCAAAATGCCGTTGATCAGCGTCGATTTGCCTGCGCCGCTCACG
>DASYCL010000734.1:0-12968 GCA_036500245.1 Polyangiaceae bacterium
TCGCACGTCGACGGCCTGTCATACGGACAGCTGCTCGATTTCGAGCTGACGTTCGTCCGCTCGCGCACGTACTACACGGAGTGGTTCTCGTACTACGTCGGCAGCGGCAAGTTCCAGCCGAAGATCCAGCACCCGTGGGCCACGGCCGCCGGCTCGCAGTCGGTCACGAACGTGACGACGGACGAGTTCGGCTACGCGCAGCACGTGCCGAACCTCACGCCCGCGACGCTCGCGAACTTCATCTCGGGCAAGGTGCTCTTCGAGGCCGACTTCGGCACGCACGTCGGCTACAACCCGCCGACGACGTACGACTGCCCGCGCGGCCTCGCGCCCGGCTCGAAGGTCGCGACGATCGTGACGCCGCCGCCGCCGAGCCCGCTGTTCACGGACGGCAATGCATACACGAACCTCGCGCTCTCGAACGTAACCCGGCCGGGTTATACGGCCTCAGCTTGCTTCAACTGTCATCACCTCGACGGCAAAGGCCGGCCCGCGGACGAAAATGGCATGGGAAACACGCTCTTGAAGCTGTTTTCAGTGGCGGGAGACGCGACTAGCTCGGACGCAGATCCGATCTACGGCACTGTCCTCGATCAAAAAGCTCCATCCGGCGCGGCGCCCGAGGTCGTGGCGCAAGTGACGTGGCAGACCGTCAGTGGCAGCTTCGCGGATGGCACGCCGTACGAGCTGCGCAAACCGGTGCTCGCCTTGAACGGCCTCCGTGACGGCGCGCTCGGCAAAGATACGCACGTGTCGGCGCGCATTCCGCGCCCGGTGTTCGGGCTCGGCTTGCTCGAAGCCGTGCCGGAAGAGACAATCCTCGGCTTGGCCGATCCCGATGACGTCGATGGAGACGGCGTGAGCGGGCGCCCGAATTTCGTGACCGACGCGGCAAGCGGCAAGACCGTGCTCGGTCGTTTCGGTTGGAAAGCGGGCACGCCCTCGTTGCGCGAGCAAGCGGCGCTCGCGTTCGACAATGACATCGGCCTGACATCGCCGCTTTATCCGACGCACCGCTGCGGCGTGAACCAAAGCGGGTGTCTGAGCTCGGTTTCGGACTCGACGCCGGAACTCGCGGACGGCGATCTCGATCACATTCAAGCCTATTTACGCGGCCTTTCGCTGCCCCCGCGGCGCAACTACGACGACCCAGAAGCGATTCAGGGGAAGAGTTTGTTCGAGAGTATCGGCTGCGTGAAGTGCCACGTCGAAAACCTGATCACTTCCTCGAGCTACGAAGTGCCGGAGCTCCGAAATCTCGATATACAGCCGTTCACCGATCTGTTGCTCCACGACATGGGACCCGATCTCGGCGACGATGCGCGGATCGAAGAAGGCAGCGCGAGCGGGCACGAATGGCGCACGTGCCCGCTTTGGGGCAACGGCACCGGCACGGCCGTGATGTATCCCGCTACCGACGCGTTCGATCCCAATGGTCATCCGCCGCCCGGAGGCGTCTACTTGCACGACGGTCGCGCTCGTTCGATCAGCGAAGCAATCCTGTGGCACGGCGGTGAAGCGCTGGCGGCGCGCACGGCATTTTCACGCTTGTCGGCTTCGGAGCGTGCCGCGCTGCTCGCGTTCGTCGCGTATCCGTTTGCGGATCCGGTGCTGGTTCGGCACTGCGCGGGTCCCACTGGGTCGCCGTGATTCAGTAGCTTTCGTCGGAATCGACGCACAAACTCAAGCCCATCGCGTGTGGACAATGCGTTCCGGGGTCGTTCGTCGCGGCGGCTGCGTCGACATGATAGAGCCGGCACTGCACTTGATCCGAACCGACCTGCTGCGCGGAATTCGTCGCCGCGTAGTTGCCGATGTCCGGTAAAGCGGCGCACGCGCTCTCGCAATCGTCCAGGGTCGGGAAATAGTCTACGCTGTTCGGGGTCGTGCTCGCGGTGCACTCTTGCATCATGATCGTGCAGAAACCGTCGCAATTGCTGCCGCATTTCCCGTCCCCGCCGGGGCCGGCCCAAGTGCAGTAGGTGTACGGTTCAGTCGCGGCTTTTTGCGCGTACGTAAGCCGGCAGTTGATCGTGTTGCCTCCGGTGTCACCGGGCGACCCGGCCGGAAAGTAGACGCAGCTCGCGAGGCAAGCGGCGTAGTCGATGTATTGCGCGTGCGCGTCGGTGCAGCCCGCGGTGACCGTACTGCAGTATTCGTCGCACAGTGCGCCGGCATCGACGAGCGGCGCGCCGTTGTCATCCAAGCCGATTCCGGCTTGCGTGTTGCCCGTGGAACCCGCGTTGCCGCCGATCATCGGATCCACGTGGGCTTCTTGGATGTCGAGCACCTGGCTACAGCCCGCGAGCGCGACACCACCCACCAGGCATAGCGCAGCCCAATTCGCGAGCGATCGCCGTGTGTTCACCATGTGCCACCGAGCAGGGTTTGGAATGACTCGGGCCCGCCGCCCGCTCCGACGTGGATTTCCTTGCGCGCCGCGCGCTGGCTGGACTTCGGCGCGGTCGACCACAACAGGATGCCGCCCGCGAGCAGCGCGCCGCTCGCGACGACCGTGATCGTGGAAGCACTGGCAAAAGTCTGCGACCGCTGGCGCAAATTCAGACCCGCTTGGGTACAACCATTGTGACCATCGGTCGGGCAATACTGATCGCCGCGGGAGAGATCGTTTTCGTGCTTGGCGTAGAGGCCGAGTCCGGCGCCCGCGAGGATGCCGACGAAACCGACCGTGGTAGCGCCGATGCCGAGCCCGCGCTGAGTCGACCCCGATCTGGAGACGGGCTCGCGGCGAGGCGTCAGGATCTCGCGCGGCGGCGCGACGACCGCGAGCTCCGGGACGCTCAGACTCACCGTGCCCGGCGTGCCCGGCACTTCGACGCTCGTCGACCAGAGCTCGCGCGAAGGCGCGCGCGCCGTCACCGCTTGCATGCCCGGATCGACCGGTATGGGAAGGCCGAGTGAAGCTAGCGGCACGCGCTGACCGTTGCGCTCGATCACGAGCCCCGGCGGCGGCGTGCCCGTCGTATCGATCACGAGGTACGAAAGCTTGTGCGCGAGCGCCGCGCCGCGAACGCGCGCCACCTCTTCACGATCGCTCTCGTTTTGTCGGTGCGCGAGCCCCTCGCTCTCCTTGAACAGCGCCCAAGCACTCGCCGTTCGTCCCAATTTCTCGTAGCAATCGGCGAGGCGTAGCTCGGTGCCGAGCGTCGGTTCGAGCGCCTGACTGCCTTCGAATTTCGTGCAAGCCTCGCCATAGTTGCCGGTCTTCATCAACGATGTGCCGTCGTCGAAGAGCGCTTCGGCCGAGGCTTTGTCGCCCGCGGTATTCTGCGCATTGGCGCAAGGGCTCGACGCGAACGCCAGCACTCCCAAGATTGAAGAAAGTGTAAGCCTGAGTTTTTTCATGACGGGATTAGTAGCGCCCGCCGAAACTGTCCGCGTTCCACGGGTTGATCGGCGCGGCTGGCGCGCTCTGACTCGGTGCCTGCAAATCATCGAACGATGCTGTCGCCGAGTTCGATTTGGGTTTGGGTTTGGGTTGCGCGGGTGCAGCCTTCGCCGACGCCGTGCCGAGCGGAATGCTCGCGGCTCGGGCCCAAGAATGCGCTGCGCTCCGCGCGGGCTCGGCGCGATGGGAACCGGCAGATTCATGCTGTTTTTGGCTCTGAGCGCGCGCTTGGGGAGCCGGCGAATCGTCCGCTTCGCGAGCTTTCGGCGCGGCGTCGCTGTTCGTCGTGCTAGCTGCGACCGAAGCGCCGGTCGCAGGCGCTGGCGTCGGCGTGGTCGCGGCCAGCGCCGGCTGCTGCGGAGCGAACGAAGTGCGATACTTCCAAGTCGCGAATGCGCCGCCGATCAGCGCCAGCGCAAATATGCCGACTGCGATCGCTTTGCCGTAGCTCCTCGATCTTAGCTCTGAAAAACTGACCTCGACGTCGCTGTCGTCTCCGAGTAGGTTCGTCGCGCTCGGCGTGCGCGACGGCAACGTCGGCGTCGAAGTCACGAGCAGCAGCTTCGGCGCGGAAGCGGGCTTCGGCTCGGGAGGCAGCGCAGGCCCTTTCGGTACCAAACTGATGCCCGAAGCGAGACGCGCGCCGCGCTCGGTGTTCGACTGGCCCTCGGAGCTCACGAAGTCGCGCAGCGCAGCGCCCAGTTCGAGCACGCTGTCGAAGCGCGCATCCGGCTTCTTTTCCAAGCAACGGCGCACGATCGCGTCGAGCATTTCGGGCGCGTCGCCGGCGCAGGCGCGCAGCGAAGGCGGCTCTCCACTGAGCACGTTCGCGCACACGACCTGCACCGATTCGCCCTCGAACGGGCTCTTGCCGGTCAAGAGCTCGAACAGCACGGCGCCGAGCGACCAAATATCCGCGCGCGCATCCACTTGCGGCGAAGCGCGCATCTGTTCCGGCGACATGTAGTACGGCGAACCCACGGCACAACCGGCGTTCGTGAGCGCAGCGCGCGGCCCGCGCCTTTGCGCGTCGCTCATGATTTTGGAGATCCCAAAATCCAAAATCTTGAGCACCGGCCCTTCGAGCGTAGTCGCGACGAACAAGTTTTCCGGTTTCAAGTCGCGGTGCACGATGCCGAGCGCGTGCGCTTCGGCCAAGCCGTCACAGGCTTGAATCACGTAGTCGATGGCCTCTTGAATCGGTAACGCGCCGCGTTCGTTCAAGAGTGTGGCAAGATCGTGGCCTACGAGCCGCTCCATCACGATATACGGAGTGCCTGCTTCGAGTCGCCCGACATCGAGCACGCGCACCATGTGAGCGCCGTGCATTTTTGCGGCGGCGCGCGCCTCCTGGAGCATGCGCGCCACGACTTCTTCGTTGTTCGAGTACTCTTCGCGCACCAGCTTGATCGCAACAGGTGCGTCCAAATCCAAGTTCATGGCGCTCATCACCACGCCCATGCCGCCCGTGCCCAGCAAGCCATCGACGCGGTATTTCTCGGCGATGACAGTTCCGAGCGGAAGTCCCGCTTGCGCTGTGCAGGTGAGTTCGGGGCCAAGCTCGGACATGAATTCCTAGAGCCCAGGTAGCAAGAGCGGTGCCGCGTATCTTTTTTTGGTTGACGCACGCGCGAGGCCGCGTCCGGCCGCAGTGATCGTGCTCAACGCGCGCGTTCGCACGGCGTTTTGTCACGCCGAGGCGAATTGACCTCGCTCGGCGCTGGCGGCGCGGAGTTGCCGTTTTTCAGCGCCAAAGATGGATCAGAGAACCGACACGGATGCGGCAAGCGCCGACAACAGCTCGCGTTCGCTCAGCATCGTTCACTCCGCCGCGGCACTCGAGCTGGCGCGATCGTCGCGCAAGGTCTCGATCAGGTAGGCGTGCACGCGGCGCGCGAAGGCGCGTGGTTTTTCGGCGTAAATCAAGCGTGCGTCATGAAAGCCGGTTTGCTCTAGCTCGGCTTTGCAGCGTTCGATGCGCGCGAGGTCCGCGGCGAACGCGAGCGGCTGAGCCCTGCGCTCGCGCCACAAGAGCTCGGCAATTGCCGTGAGATCGTGATGCCGGCCGAGGGTGTCGCTCAGCGCGGAAGCGCGTTTGCGCCGAGCCCTGAGCGGTTTTTCCCACAACGGCTGCAAGAATTCGAGCTGATATTGATGCACCTTGTTCGCGCGCCGGAGCGCGTGAACGCTCTCGCTCGTCGTCGTTTCGAGAGCAGTGACGAGCGCGCGTCGCGCTTTGGCGTAGCTCTTCCGCGCATGGCGACAGAGCGCACCGAGCCCAGGCTTATCGGGTAGACGCCTCTCCGTGAGCGCGCGGCCGATGTTGGGCTGTACCGCGAGCAGTATTCGACTCGCGCGCACGAACAAACGCTCGATGCGAACCTCGCTGGCGAGCCGCGCCGCGCGTCGTGCGAGCAGCTGCTCAACGTCGTTCATTTCGCCGCGCGCTCGAGAATCTGTCGCGAAATCGCGCCAAGTTTCGCGCTGCGCGATCGGATCGCGAAGTTGGCCCAGCCGGCGCGCGAGCAGGTGCAACGCGCGCTCTTCGCGACGCATGCGCGCACGCATCGCGGCCGGTAGCAGGCGCACCAGCGCGCGCCAGCGCTTCAAGTGCTTGCGTGCGCCGTGCACTCGCTGGGCCGGGCCTGCCGCTGACGAGCTGACCGCGGCCAACGTCGATGCGACTTCACCGAGGATGGCAGTGTGCAGCGTGCGAGCGAGCTCAGCGGCCTGCGCGCGCTGCAATTGAATGACATTTTTCATCACGCATCGGCGCTGCATCTCCCATACCTTTCGCGGGGGAGCCGGGCCAGTTCTTGGCATCGCCGTTGCAGCGTGGTCTCACGGCAATTTCGCCGCGACCAAAGGCCCGAAGATGGAACAAGAACACGCTAGTTTGCTGACCGTTGCGGCACGCTGCGCGGACGCTTGTGAGCAATGCGCCGCGGCCTGCCTCGCCGAAGAAGACGTGAAGCAAATGGCGGACTGCATCAAGCTCGATGGCGACTGTGCGGATTTATGCCGTCTCGTCGCCGCCTTCGCAGCGCGCGGCTCGAGTTTCACGCTCTTGCTCTCGGCCGTGCTCGCCGATCTGTGCAAGCTGTGTTGCGCCGAATGCTCGAAGCATCCGTTCGATCATTGTCGAGTCTGTGCCGGCGCTTGTCGCGCTTGCGAAGCCGCTTGCTCGGACGTGCGCAACGTTTGAGCCCGGCAAGTCCTGTTCTGCTACGGCCTCGGCGAAACTGTGGCGATCCAGCGCGAACAGTGGCGAGCTCATGGCTCGCCCACCCGACGCGCAGCGTCGAGTTCGGCGAGCGCGCGCAGCGAGAGCAAGCGGAAACCAGGGAGGCTCGGTGACCGCACTATGCAAGCGCGAAAAAGCGTGCTGGAACAGCGGGCAGATGCGCACTCTTTCGACCCTCTTTTCCGTCGCTCTTTTGTTGTCCGGTTGCGCCGTGAGCGCGGGCGCTGGCGTGGGCGCGCGCGTCGGCGGAAATATGAGCTTTGCGGACGTCGATTGCGACAGCTTCGAGTCTTGCGATCTCGCGTATGAGGATGCGCTCGCCGGCCTCGAGCGCTGCCGCGAAGAAGGCGACGATTGCGAGGCCGAAGAGAGAAACCTGATGGTCACGTATGGCGCCCTGCGCGAACGAACGCAGCATGAGCTCGAGACGCTGCGCGGTGAGGCCGAAGAACGCGACGCAGCGCTCGGCGAAGCCGAAGAAGTGGCGGAGGCTGCGCGGCGTGAATGTGGGAAACCGGGTCACCCCGCCGAACCGCCGCCGGCGCCACACCATGGAAATAGTTGGTTCGAGTCGGAGCACGGCTCGGGAATCCCATGATCTCCGCGCAATAGCGTCACACTTTCACGTTGAGTTTTCGTCATATCGTGACGAACTAGCTAATTGGGGCTTGCGCCAATTTCGAATTGCGCGACCCTGAAGTTGGCATGGCCGAGCAGTCGAAATCCGGCGTGCAAAGCGCCTTTCGCAGAAAGAAAATTCTCGTCGTCGATGACGACGCGGACGCTGCGGAGCTCGTGGGCCGCCTGCTCGAATCGCTCGGGCACGAAGTGCGTCGTGTCTACGCTCCACGCGAAGCGATTCAAGTCGCGATCGAGTATCAACCAGACGTGGCCTTCCTCGACATCGGGCTCCCGCTGATGGACGGCTTCGAGCTCGCGGCCAAGTTGCGCGCGCTACCGGAGCTGCGCGACACTCGCTTCATCGCGATCTCCGGCTATGACGATGCGGACGATCGCAAGCAGAGCGCGCGGATCGGCTTCGAAGCGCATTTGATGAAGCCGGTTTCGACCGAGACACTTCAGCGCGTGCTCGCCGGACTCGAGCCAAATCAGCCGAAAATGACCGGTTTCGCGCGCCCGCGTCAGCCGCGGCGGTAGCGTTCGCGCAGCTTTTCGTGCGGGTCGAAGCGTTGTTTGGGAGCCGGCTCGCCGAGCACGCGCCGGCTCGCCGCCTGTGCCGTCGATGCGAGCGCGCTGTGCTTTTTGACGAACTCGCCGAGATCGCGCGCGGCTTCTTCGGCGCGCGCCCAAGCCGTGCGATGCCCGGCCGTGTTCGGCTGAGTGCGCACTGCGAGCTTGAGCGCGACGTTCAAGTTTTCGCCGATCGCGCGCAGCTCTTCCAGCTCGATCGGGCCAGAACCCGCGCTCGACCACTCTGCGTAGATCGAGCGAACCAAGCCGAGCAAGTCGCGCAACGCGCGGATCGGGATTTGGCCGGTCGTGTCGGGCACGACTCAGCGCTAACCGCCCGCTCTAACGGCGGCAAGCAGATCCCGCTTCAGTCGCGGCCGACCGTTTTTTTCCAGGTCGGACGCGCGCTGATCTCGCGCCACCAGCGCGCGACGTTTGCGTGCGCGCCGATCTTCTCCGCGGCGGGCGACGGTGCGAGATACTCGAGGTAAGGCGCAAAACAGACGTCCGCGAGCGAAATGCTATCGCCCGCCAGATAGGGCTTCTTTGCGAGCTCTCGATCCAAGATCGAGAACGCGACGTCCAAGCGTTCGCCCGCCGCTTTGAGCACATCTTCTGGTTGCTCGCGCTTGAACACGTATTGATAGATGAACTTCATCGCGTGTGGCGTGAAGTTCGAGGTCTCGACGCTGATCCATTGTTCCATCAGTGCGCGCGCGCGCGCATCCTTCGGCGTGAGTTTGCCGCCGCATTTGCCGTCGATGTAACGCGCCATGGCGCGCGATTCGTAGAGCGCGAAGTCTTCGTCTTCTAGCGACGGCACTTGGCCAAAGGGTTGCCGCGCGAGATGCGCGGGCTGTTTGTGTTCGCCCTTGGCGAAGTCGACGAGCACGAATTCGAACGGCGCGCCGTTCTCGTGCAAGGTCATGAGCACTTTGCGGGTACAGGTGCTTGCGGGATGTCCGAAGATCTTCATGGCGCGGAAGCTAGCATTTCGCTTCGGGCGAGTGCTCGAGATTTCTCGTGGCACGAGCGCGACAGTCGCTCGTAAGCGAAGAAATGTTACTTACTACAACAACGAAAACCGACCGAAGGTGCTTGCAAATTTCTCATTGTCCCGCCGGTCACTCCGCAGCTCGCTGTGCCTCCAAGTGCGTCACTTGCACTCGAGAAGCTACTGCCGCACGCACTCGCACACAGCGCGAGTGCGAAACCACACGCGGTCGTCGAATGCCTTCGCTATATTGCAGCGGTTTTCGCTGCTTCGAAATACGCGAAACATGCGACGCGGACGAGCTTTGCGGGGTCAATTGCTTCCGCCGCCGAGCGGAACGTTCATTTGATCGAGGATGGCTTGATAGGTCGTGCCCGCGGGCGCGAGGTGAAAGATGTCGCCCGCGGCGGTATCCAGGCTGATTTTCGCGCCGCTCTTCGCGCCCATGTCGCTGCCATTTTTGTAGACCTCGACGCTGCCGTTTGGCCAAGGATTGACGAGCACGGCCGTGCCGCCGCCAGCGCTGATGATGCGCACGTATTTCACCACATCGCTGCGCTCGTCTGCCGAAACGCGGAACGCGCCGTAGGCAAGCTGATCGCCGAAGCGTGCATCTACACCTTTCGGCCAGTTGGAAAATACGCGCATTTCCCCTTGGAAAGATTGGAGCAACATCTCGCTCACCGTCGACGGCACGGTGTTGAAATTCTCGATTCCGCCGCCGCCCGTGTGGATGTGTAGATTCGGATAAGTGTGATTCGTGATCCACTCTTGCAAGTGAGTCAGGATGCTCGCCGGATCGTACCCGACGCGCGCGGCGGCGGGGTAAAACGTATTCGTGCCGTTGTCATCGTCCCAGCGACTCATGACGGTGACCATGTTGAGCGCGGTCTGTAGCAGAGTCGCGTCACTATTGAGCCCGATTTGACTCGCTGGATAGATGAGCTGGCTCCCGATGGCGTTGCCGTCGTTCCACTCGAGCCCGACCTCGGTGTAGCGAAACACCGTTTGGCCATTTTTTTGAAACGTTGGATAGGCGCTGAGATTCGTGAGTCGGTCCTGCCAAATCGCGCGCTGATCGGCGTCGACGCCGAGCGCGGTACTGATGTCGATCACGCCTCGTAACAAAAAGCGCACCAGCCCGAGCGACATGACGCCGTTGGTTTGTGGGTAAGCATTGTTTTCATGCTGCGCGTCGTTCTCGATCACGTAGCGCGTGCCGTCTTTGGTCAGATAATTCTGCCAAAAGGTCGCGATTTGCTTGAGCGCTGGATAGACGCTCCCTGCATAAGTTGGGTCGTGCGTGAAGTAGTAGTGCATCAGAATGTCCGTCGCCGCGAACGCGCCCGGCGATTTCTGATTCCATTCGTTCTTGTCCCCGCTGCCGTTCGGCAATGGTCCGATGTGCACACGATAGAGCGCGCCCGTAAAGCCGTTGGTCTGCGCTTCGGCCTGCGCCGTCGGAATCCAATCGACCACGGGTTTGTCGTAGCTATCAGCGAGCTCGACGTGATTCGTCGGGAACGCGGCGTAGAACGGCGCTTCGTAGTTGTAGTTGAGCGTGTAGTCGCCGTTCCATGCGGGCGGCTTCATCACCCAATTGCCCCACAAGCCCGGCGCCGCTTCCCCCGTACGCGAGGTGCTCGCGAGCAAATAGAGCGAAGCGTAGTACTCCTTTTCCACGACCTTATTCGGGATCTCGACGAAGGACTTGCGATAGAACGCGCTCCACCAGGCGTGATGCTTCGCGAGCAGTACTTCGACGTCGCTCGACATGAGCGAACTCACGGCGCTGACGGCTTGATTCTGAAAATCCGCCGCATCGAAGTTGCTCATCACACTCGTCACGAGCGCGCAGGTTTGCCCGGATTTGAGCGTAAATTTGAGCTGATTGTTGCTCACCGTGCCAGCGCTACCGACGAGCCGCGTCGCAACGCGCACCCGCGCCGAGTCGTAGTTTTGCACTTGGTCCGTGCTGTCCGCGCGCACGTCCAAATACAAAACGTCGGAAATCGATCCGGGTGTAGCCGGATTGGTGTTGCCGCTACCCACGCCGAGCGACACCGTTACGTCTTGTGAACCGGTACCGGTGTAAGTGAATTCTGTGACGAATAGATTGTGAGTCGCGTCGTCCCCTTGGACCCAGCTCTTCGTCGCAATCGTCTGCCCGTTGAGCGCGAACGAGCCGTTCACTTCCGCCGTGCCGATTTCTTCTTTTGCCGAGTACGACGCGTCGGCCATACCGGGAATCGCGAGCGCGAGTCGCGCCATGCTTTGTACGCGCTCTGCGCTGAGTGACCAGAACTCGTTCTTGTGCAAAGGAAAGGTCAGTGTGTCGATATTATTTTGTATCGATACGCCGAGATCGCCGTTGCCGAGCAGCGGCGCATCCGTGGTTTCGTCCGTATCGTTCAGCTTCGGTACCGTGGAAAATACGCCTTCGTACGTGCTCGCGAGATCGGGAAAGCTCGCCGAAGTATCGGGCGCGGTCGCGCTGCCGCTCGCGCCCGCATTGACGCTGCCACTCACGCCGCCGCTGCTCGTCGCTCCGGCGCTGCTGCTCCCGCCGCTGCTCGTCGCTCCCGAGGCCGAGTTCGAGCCGGCCGTCGTCGAAGAGGTTCCGCCATTCCCGTCAATCGCGGCGGTGCCCGCGCCGCCTGGGGCATTCGATCGCGAACTACACGCGAGCAGAAGAGCAGCAGCAAACCAGGACTGAATTCGAACGGCCATCGAAATTTCCTTGAGAATCAGAAACACGCGTGTTGCACGAAGACGATCTGTCTCGTGGACCGAGGCTTGCGGAGCGATCACAATTTCGTTCGCTCGTCGAGCGCGGGCGGGGGCAGCAACGGAGGCAGCGCGGGCGCCGTGCAAAACGATGCTTGGGTCGGCACTTGGTCGGGTTCAGCGCAAAGTGGCGGCGATTCGTTTCAAGACAAAATCTTGCGCCAAGTCGTGCACAACAGCATCTCCGGCACGAGCGCGCGCGTTCAACTTTCGAACGCGTTCGGCAGCAAAGCCATCGACGTGAAGGACGTTCACATCGCCAAACGCACGAGTGGCTCATCGATCGATCCCGCGAGCGATCGAGCCGTGAAATTCGGCACGCCAACGAACTACCTCGCTTCGGGGAACGTGAGCGGGAACCCAGACCTCGCGAACAAGAACGACATCGGCAGCTACTGCCTGCTCGCGAACCTGGACGTGAAGAACACACCAGAAGCTCCTCACGAAAAGCTCGTGGACGAGCGCTGAAGCTCACTCGTTCGAGTCTCAGATCGAGAGCAGCGAGAACGCGGGTAGCGTGACGGTTTCCGCCAGACGCGGATGTTGCAACTTGGCTTTGCGCTTCGACATTGAACGCGAAGGCTAGAGAGAGTTGCGGAGACTTGTCGTTCGTCCGTCGACGCGAGCGAGCGCTCGCTGTATCTTGAGTGATTGGGGAGCGCAGAGTGCGCCTTCAGGAGCCGGAGCCATGGCTCAAGCAGAATCATTTCGAGTTTTATTGGTCGACGACGATATTCGCTTGCTCGAGAGCATGGCGGCGGTGCTGTCCGATCAGTTCACGGTGTGCTGCGCGACCTCGGGATTCCAAGCACTGCGCCTGCTCGATCACGACACCTTCCACGTCGTGTGCGCCGATTGGCAGATGCCGGGCATGGATGGCGTCGAATTCTTCCGCGCGCTCTCGCAGAAGGATTTGATGATTCGCCCCTGTTTTGTGCTGGTGACTGCCCACACAGGTGAACTGCTCGACAAAGTTCCGTACGATGATCGACGGATGCTGGGCATGTTGCGGAAGCCGTTCAGCCCGCAGGAGTTGATCGAGCGGGTGAATCAGTTCGTCGGCGTGGCGCGCATGAAGCGCTCGAGCGCGGCGCTGAACGCCGCCTTGGGTGAGCTCAAATGACTGGTGTTAACCGGACCTTCGCGAGAGCATGACGCCGGACACAGCGCAGGAAACGCGTCCACCGCCGCCGCGCAAGATCCTCGTCGCCGACGACGACGACGGCGTGCGCACGGGTCTCGTCGCGAACCTCGAGCTCGAAGGCTACGGCGTGATCGAAGCGCGCGACGGCGCCGAAGCCATCTTTCAGATCGATCAGCAACCGTTCGATCTGATCATTTCC
>DASYCL010000735.1:0-1505 GCA_036500245.1 Polyangiaceae bacterium
CATCGATGGCTATTTCAGCGACGTGCGCGGCGACATGAGCTTCGCGCACCGTCAAGACGAAGAGTGGACCGCGTTCGCTTCCGAAAACGCCAAGGGCAGCGGCGAGTTCCTATTCGGCCGCGTCACCTACCAAATGATGGAGAGCTTCTGGCCCAGCGAGCAAGCCGCGAAAACCATGCCGTTCAAGAATGGCAACATCGTGCTCTGGTACACGCCAGGCTGAGCGCGGTTCGTTTTTTTGTTTGGGGTGCTCCTGCGCAAAGCAGGACGGCGCGGGTTCGGCGCGCCGCCCCTTTGACCGAACCCGACGATTCGCGCTCAGCTGCGTTCGAAAAAAGGCGGCGCGCCGCGCGCCACGCACTCGGCCGCATACAAGTACATCGAGGCCGACCAGCTCTGCCAATCTTGTCCGCGTGGCGCGCCGTCTTCCGCGCCGATCCACTCGTTGAAGCCGAATTTTTGTTTTGCCAGGCGCGCCGGGCGAACCAGCTCCGTCAACGCCAATAGCTTCTTTTCAGCCAAATCCGTGCGCCCCGCGCCGACCAAGGCTGCCACATAAAACCCGCACACGAACGGCCAAACTCCGCCATTGTGATAACACCCTGGAGGGTTATAACGCGCGTAGCGCGGCCGCCAATCGGCATCTTCGGGACGAATGTACGGAAAGAGACAAGGCGGCAAATCGACCGCGAGCAAGCCGCGTTCGCGGAGCGCCGTGCACTCGAGCTCGACGAAATCGATGATTTGTCGCGCGCGGGCCAAGGGCGCCATACCCGAAAGGATGGCCAGGCTATTGCCGAGCAAATCGCAGCGTTCGCTCTGCGCGACCTTGTATGACCAAAGCGCGTAGTACGGCGCGTCCGCACTGCTCAAGGCCGCGCGCACGTACGCTTGTTCTTCGCTCCCCCAGCGATCCAAACGCGGCAAAAGTTTCTCCAGCGTCGCGAGCCGGACCGAGTCCCCGCGCAGCTTCAAATAGGTGTATATCAACGTATTCACGAACAGACCCGATCCTTCGACCCATTGCTCGTCGCGCCAATCGCTGGTCGGCTCTTGGGTCACGATCACGTCGTCTTCCGGGCTTTGATAACACAGCCAAATGTGGGCTTTTTGCGCCGCTTCCGCCAAGAAACTGCGCTCGCCCGTGGCTCTTTGAAAGATCGAAAGAGCGATCGCGAAGAGCGGGGTGGTGTCGCTTGCGCCGCGATCCGCAGGCACGTCGACGAGCGACGGGATGTGGCCAAGTTCGCTCTGATTGTCGGCCAGCGTTTGCAGCACTTTGCGCAGCGAGCGCACGAGCTCTTCGTTCCCGCTCACCAGCGTGCCGAGCGCGCCGATCAGTAGATCGCGCGTGTACGGCTCGGGGTAGCCCCAGGCGGCCGTGCGCGGCAGCCCGTTGCGGCCGTCGCGCGCGTTGTTGAGCAGCACTTCGAGCGCAGCTTGTTTCGCCTCTTCGACGCTTTTAGGCAGCGAACGCAACACGATTCACCTGAGGTTGAGCTTAC